>CAJPTT010000244.1 GCA_905373565.1 uncultured Treponema sp.
TCCGGTAATAACAACCAATTCTCCTTTTTTGATAGACAAGGATAAGTTCTGAATTACCTGCACCGCCGCACCGTTATACTGATAGCTTACATCATTCAGATTGATCATACGCGCGGACTCTCATTCAAAACAATTTTACGCTTGTACTTGCTGTTAGAATTGCGAGTGCGGCGAACGAAAATATAAGGTCAACCGATCTGAGCCTGACATCAAAATACGATGTTTTCTTACCGGTGTTTTCAATGCCCTTGATCAGTGCTGCGCAGGAAAGTTCTTCAGCTGTTCGCAGACTTTTAAACAGCATCGGCACAATTATAAATTCCATCGTCCTTATCGGATGAAGCAGAGCCAAACGTTTTGAGGTGTACAAACCTTTCAGTTTCATCGAATCGATGATAATCAGAAAATCATCCGTTATTGAAGGAAAATAGCGAAACATCACCGCTATACTGAGAATAATACCCCGTGGAAGCCGCATACGTTCGAGCGCCATCGTAATTTCCGAAATATTTTTTTGCTTTTTAATTACCGTCCCCAGGAGCATGAAGGGAATAATCCGCTGCACGATAAAAGCGAGTATTCCGATAACGGAAAAAAACGCAGAGTGAAACACCGGCAGATTCAAATGAAAAATCAGTTGGTAATAGGAAAAAAACACTGCAAATAAAATAGCGTAGCACACTAAGGCTCCGTACAACCCTGTTATGACCGGCACTGCCGCCGCAACGATAAAAGAGCTGAGCGTTACTTCCGGCTTTCCGGAAATCAGCATAAATATCATAATCAATATATCTAACAAAAGAAGTGTTCTCATATCGAATACGGTCGTTTTGTTTTCTTGCATAGTAATCTTTTACCACATACCAAAATCTTTTATGCTATCATAGCCATATAAGTTAGCTGTGGCTATCAAAATGTCGAATCATTGTCTTTTTGCCGTATGTTTTGGCTGGGAGCGAAAGTGAGGAGGAATGGTGTTTTTTAAGGGGCTATTTGTAAAATGCTTGAAAGTCTATTTGATAACAAGTGGATAGTACGGAAGTATGAATAACTAACTGCTAATCTGCTTTTTTAATTTTTCAGTGCTATATCTCTATTCTTATCTAACCATATTCTAAATCCTATTATTTCTTCCATCTCGTGAAGCATAAAAATAATAGGGAATAGCCAAAATATATTTTGCAATTATTCATCTCCCCTTATAGTTGTTTTATATTGAGAATTATATCATTTTTTCATTCGATTTTACATACAAGTCTAATATCCATTTTTTATTCGTAGTGGCTGCCGTTACCCGACCACCGGTTTTAGAGATGTCCTATTCCATTGCGGTAACGCTTAAGCGTATCTTCGTCAAACGTATCTATTGCATTTTGTAATACGGCGAGCATTCTTTCTTTATCGTGCGGTAACGTGCCCGACATCGGCGCTAGATTGGAAACGGTGTTTGCGTACAGCATCGTTTCGCCGGAGAGGTTTTCAATTAAAATTCTTTGTTCGTGTAGTTTTTCGATTTCACCACTTTCGGTAAAAATATTATTTTTAATATCCTCGTATAAATCCGATTCGGGAAATATTGTAAGAGCGACAATACTGATGCTTAACGGCTGCAACGTATTATAAACCGCTGCCGTCTTCCGTGCCGCCCGCTCTCCGTTACCCGCACCTGAAAGCCCGTTCAAATACGAAATATGATATCCGATTCCTGTTTCTTCCAATTTATGCAATTCCCGTGTGATATCGGCAGCCTTATAGCCCTTTCTCATAAAGGTAAGCGTTTCATCATCGCCGGTTTCCGTACCGATAATAATTCCGTCATAGCCGAGTGAATGGAGATATTTAAGCTCAAAAATACTTTTAGGCGTAATGTCCGTTACCCGCGAAAAACAACCGATAGTTTTTATTTGCGGTAAATAATGATGAATTTTTTCAGCAAGCTTTGTAAGTTTTTCGGTGCTGAGTGCAAAAGGATTTGCTCCCGTTAAAAACATCCGCTTACCCTGCGGATAAAAAATACTGAGTTCTTTTAAATCCGCTTCCACTTCGCTATCAGGAGACAAACGGAATTTAAAAGGCAAATCTGCATAGAGCGAACAAAACTTACAGTTGTGGTGCGTACAACCCGCCGTTACCTGCAGTAATGACGATGAGGCTTCATAAGGCGGTCTCCAAATAGTTCCCGTAAAATGCATAGTTCCTCCGTGTAATATTCTTTTGATACTATTGGGCATCTCTAAAAACTGATGTTTTTAAAGACTACCTATTAATATAAAATAGGTATAGTTATAAAACAAGTACTGTCTTTTTTTACAGTACCTTGTTTTTATAGTATTTTTATGATAAACTGCTCCGTGTGAAAAAAACAGAATCGGCAGTAAAACGCTGCGAAACCGTATCCGCAATTCAAAAAATAATCGGCGGAAAATGGAAGATAGAAATTCTATACTATATCGGTATCGAAAAGATAAACCGATTCGGCCGACTGCGTAGACATATCGGTGAAATAACGGAATCCTCTCTAACCAAGCAGCTTCGGGAACTGGAACGCGACGGTTTTCTTGTGCGTTATGACTATAAGGAAGTTCCGCCGCGGGTAGAATATTCGCTGACCGATAAAGGTAAAAGTTTTATGCGTGTGCTGAAGTATATGCAGAAATGGGGAGAAGATCATTTAGGGCAGGATTCTGGTTTAGAAACCGGGAGAATATAAATGTCTTGCCGCAAAACATGGCTTGTTATGACAGGTCTAATAAAATAAGCAAATATTTCTAATAGCATTATTCGGCTATTTATTGTATAATTAGGCTATAGTGTTCCATAATATACAAAAGTTATATTGATACAAGGAAAAGAAAACACTATAGTAAAGCGATGAGCACACAAATATATCCGAACATAAGTGATGATGAAATTAAGATTTGCGAAAAACTATTATCGGAGGGGAAACTTCCACATAAGTTCGCAATGAGAGTACAGACCGTTTTAGCACGGGCAAAAAAGATTCCTACACAAGAGATAGCAAAAGTATTAGGTCTTCGAGCAACAACAATAAGCATTTATGTCAAGCGGTTTAATTCAGGCCGTATAGATTCTCTTCTCCACGATAAAACCAGGAAACCGGGGAAAAAACCTATCAGTGATGAAACAAAAAATGCGATATGTAAACTTGTTTGTACAACAAAACCTAAAAATGCGACACATTGGACGTGTGCGGCTATAGGTGAGAAATTTAATATTTCAGCAAACAGTGTCAGTATCATATTGAGGGAGAGAC
Source organism: uncultured Treponema sp. (assembly GCA_905373565.1). GTDB lineage: Bacteria > Spirochaetota > Spirochaetia > Treponematales > Treponemataceae > Treponema. The sequence goes on from CAJPTT010000244.1 coordinate 3,275, forward strand.
AGTTAAAACCGCATCTGGTGCAGAGTTTTCAATTCAGTAATGATAAGCATTTTGATGAAAAATTGGATGATGTGGTAGGTCTTTATCTCAATCCACCTGAAAATGCCGTTGTTTTTTGTGTAGACGAAAAGACGCAAATACAAGCATTGGAAAGAACACAGCCTATACTGCCGTTATGTAAAAAAATCCCTGAACGGCAAAGCCATGACTATTATCGACATGGAACGACAACACTATTTGCAGCGCTTGCAGTCGCAACAGGGAAGGTATCCGGTTCGTGTGACGAGCATCATACAAGAAAAGAATTTTTGAAATTCTTAAAAAAGTTAAACAAAGAAACCGATCGCACAAAAGTTCTTCATGTTATTATTGATAATTACGCGACACATAAAACGAAAGAAGTTTTAGAGTACGTAGAAAATTCAGAAGGACGAATCGTATTGCATTTTATTCCAACGCATTCTTCATGGTTGAATTTAGTTGAAAGATGGTTTGCAGAAATTACAAGCAAACGCATTAGACGAGAAAGCTGGGAAAGTGTCCAAGAACTTGAAAAAGGAATTATGGATTTTATACGCAACTGGAATGAAACCGGAAAAAAGTATGTCTGGGTAAAGACTGCTTCACAGATAAGAACCTCAATTAATGAAGCTAAAAAACGATATACTGATTGCATAAAATGAATATTATGGAACAATAGGAGCCTATTATGAGCCGTAAAGTTTTTTGTGAAAAAGATGGAATTGTAATTACCTATACCGATAACGATGTCTGTTTTGAAGATTCTAAAACAGCAGAAGCTATCTTGCTTACAAATAAAGGGGAAATAATCCATTCTAATTTTGATGGAGAAAAGAATGAATATTTTAAAAACTATCTCACACAGATTTATCAGTCGATAACGGCATTCCGCAATCTTGACGCACTGGAGAGTGCCTGATGCCTATAACGCAGAAGTACAATTTTATAATTGATTATATTAGGAACCTTCAAAATTGACCAACAGTTATCAAAGTTTTATAGAACATACCGGCAGCACACTTACAAAAAAAGGCGCGTTGCTGAACGAGTGTTTTGATACATACCAATTCTCATCCGACTACGGCAAAGGATACACTGCCCTATATCAAGTCGATTCCTATGCAAGCATTTG
>CAJPTT010000245.1 GCA_905373565.1 uncultured Treponema sp.
CCGTTTCGCGGAGCCGCTGTTGATAGGCACGGTAGATTACAGCGAACTCAGGCGCGGGGTCGATCATCGTAAGCTGCGGGCTATCGGGCAACAGGCAATAATCTTTCGCGCGGGAGATTTTCCGTATAAAGCGCTGCGCCTCCTGCTTATTTAGCTGAGGCAGCGCTTTCATCAGCAGCGTTACCGAATCATCATCATCGTAAATCGTAAAATTGGGAGAAAGCCCCGCCCATTCGGCATACCGGCGCAGCATCCACGCACCGAAGGAGTGAAAGGTGCGGATACTCGACCTGCCTGCGCGTTCATCCAGCGCCCGTGCCCGCTCTGCCATTTCCCGAGCTGCTTTGTTGGTAAAGGTAACTGCCAAAATCGATTCAGGGAGCACACTCTGTTCTGCAATCAGCCACGCAATTTTTGTTGTAATAACCCGCGTCTTTCCCGAACCGGCGCCTGCCAAAATCAAAAGCGGCGAGCCGGTATGACACACGGCTTCAAGTTGTTCAGGATTTAAAACCGATAAATATCCGCACGTTTCTTCCATCGTTCTCATGTTACTTTTGGCTAAGATTTCCCGTCAGCAATTCTTTAAGTTGATCTAAAATCTGCCCGCCGCCGGTAATGGAAATTTGGCTGATCTTTTCGCTCATCTTATCGACATATTCAAGTTCCTTGAGCTTTAGCAGCAAGGGATTTTCCTCCATCAATTTAGCGGTATTGAGGAGGCTCCGCGTCGAAGCGGTTTCTTCGCGGCGGGTGATGATATTCGCCTGCGCTTTCTTTTCGGCAATCAGCACTTGATTGACAATATCCCGAATCTCTCCCGGCAAAATAATATCTTTCAGTCCGCATGAAAGCACTTCGATACCGAATTGTGCTTGATACGGTTTTAAGGTCTCCATGACGAATGCATTGAGCTCCTGCTTTTTTTGCAGCAGCTCATCAAAAAGGAGCGTGCCGATATACTCGCGCAATGCAAGCTGGAAGCACACGTACAGCTGATTTTCATAATCGGCATTTGAAACCAGCGCAGTAACCGGATCGTTTATTTTATACCGGCACATAAAATTAAGCCGGAGCAGGATTTTATCCTTCGTCAATATTTCTTGACCCGAAATTTCAAGCTGTCGTGCACGCATATCGGCTTTTATCACATTGATGGACTGAACACCTTTCCAGAAAAAATAAGTCCCCGGTTCCACTATTTTGATGAATTGTTTGTCAAAATAAAGAAGCCCCTTCTCGTATGGTTCAACTCCGTAATTGATAATGTACGGTCTTAATATACCGGTAATGAGGATATTTCGATCAATATCCGCGCTGATTTCAGGATTGTTCAAATCAATCTGCTGAAATGTTTTAGTGCGGCTATTATTCCAAAAAATATGCTGCCCCGGTGTTAACACGTCTTTTAAAAGCCCATCCTCAAAATAGAGTGCAATATGACCGGCGCTCACCGTAACGGTTTCCGTTTGATTGCGGAATGCCTCGTCAGCAAGCAGTTCAGCCGGATCGCCTGCGGTATGCAGTTCTTCAAAAACCGAATGACATTCAAGTGTATAGCTTTTCCAATTCCAAAAAAAACCGGGCTTTAAGATTTTGATAAACTTTCCGTGCTTAAACAGCAATACCTTTTGATCAAACCTAATATACATACTTCCTACGGGTAATTGCATCAGAGTGTTTTTACAACCCCGCAGAATCATTAGGTTGTTCAACCAGAATTGAACCACTTCGCGGTTCAAATGGTCTCGCAACCTCAATAATTCTGCGATTTTTATCTATGCGTCTGATGCAATTACCCTCTCTCCTAAAATAAATGGCGCGAAATTTTCAAGAAAATTTCGCATAATGTAATTAAAGAATACGGAAGACCTGTCCTGCCGTCGAAGAACGGATCGCGGCTTTAGGAATGCTGCAATGCTTCTATGCTCGGTACGGTTAGGCGCTCTTTCTAAAAAGAGAACTGTAGCGTACTGAGTTTCGGCATCTGCGTTCTACATTCCGGTATCTGCTGCAATGCTAAGTTGTCCGCCGGTTGCCGTCTGCAAGCTCCTTACCTGAATACACGCAAGTCCTCGGGACAGTGCGGCATCGGATAGAAACGGTATACAAAAGCGCCGAGACATCAGCACCTTTGCTGCAGACAGCGAGGGCAAGTATTCCGTATGTGTTGTGGTGCTTCTTTTCAGAAGCTGTGTTACCATACGCTGCGTGAAGTGCAGGTGGGGAATCGAACCCCATGAGTCCGGGCGAGAGAGAGCTTTGCTCAAAATCGGCACCGGGTTATCTCATATTTTTTCACGGCAGGACGCAGGCGACTACCGTTCCGGCGCTGCTGTGCCCTGAATGAAACACCGCGTGAAAAAAACAGACGTCTTATTGTATGAGTTTATTGAGGGATTGACTAGGGGAAAGTGAGAATGCACGGGGCAAATACTTAAAATATGTTGAGTGTACTTGCCTTCTTTTTGCGAGCATTTCTAGAAATTATACTTGAGTTTTTTGCAGATGCCTATGATTGTATAACAGGCACTATGAGAAGTTCGCAGATGGCAGGGTGAAGGATATTGAGGACGACATTCCGTTTGCCGTGCCGGAAGGTTGGGCGTGGTGTAGATTACCAAATTTATGCAAAATTCCTATTACAGATGGAACACATCAAACTCCAACTTATTCTGATAAAGAAAATGGAATCCCTTTTTTATCATCTAAAGATGTAACTTCTAGAAAAATAGACTGGAATAAAATAAAATATATTACAAAAGAATTACATGAGGAACTTCAAAAACGTATTCAACCATGTAGAAATGACATTTTATTAGCTAAAAATGGAACAACAGGCGTAGCCGCTTTGGTTGATACTGATAAGATTTTTGATATTTACGTAACTTTAGCAGTATTGCGTCCTGCAGAGGTCGTTCATCCTAATTATCTACATTATGTAATAAATTCTCCATTCTGTAAAAAACAGTTTAATGGTCATTTAACAGGGATTGGTGTTCCCAATTTACATTTAAATGATATATGTAAAACCATTATCCCCCTCCCGCCCCTCTCCGAGCAGCAACGCATCGTCGCAAAAATTGAAACAATTTTTGCACAAATCGATTTGTTAGAACAAAACAAAGCCGATCTGCAAACAGCCGTCAAACAGGCAAAGTCAAAAATTCTTGACCTTGCAATTCATGGAAAACTTGTTCCGCAAGACCCTGCCGACGAACCTGCAAGTGTTATGCTGGAAAAACTGCGTGCCGAAAAAGAGACGAAGATTGCCGCCGGAGAGATAAAACGTGGTAAGCATGATTCGTATATTTATAAAAATTCTACTGATAATTGTTATTATCAAAAATATACCGATGGCTGCGAGGAAAATATTTCTGACGAAATCCCGTTTGATGTACCGGATGGATGGGCGTGGTGTAGGTTGGGAGAAATAGCAGATATTGCACGAGGTGGATCTCCACGACCTATTGAAGATTTTATTACTGATAAAGAAAATGGTATAAATTGGATAAAGATAGGCGATACTACTCCAGAAGATAAATATATAATTTCTGCAAAAGAAAAAATCAAGCCCGAAGGTAAAAAACATTCTCGTTTTGTTCATGCAGGGGATTTCTTACTAACAAATTCTATGAGTTTCGGTCGTCCTTATATTTTAGAAATAGATGGTTGCATACATGACGGCTGGCTTGTTTTTGCTGATATAAGAAAGTATCTTCTGAAAGATTTCTTGTATTATACTCTAAGTTCTCAATATATTTACAATTCATTTTCTTTGGTTGCCGCAGGTTCAACTGTCAAAAATTTAAAAGCTGATACGGTAAAGCAAGTGTTATGCCCCCTGCCTCCACTCACTGAACAACAGCGAATCGTTACTAGAATTGAAGAACTATTTGCTCAGTTTGATTCTATTATAGCCGCGCTGGCAGATTAGTGTGATTGTGATCAGGTTAAGATAACTATAGTTCAATTTTTGTATTGGACGTAATATCAGAACCGCCCAAAAACTGAAATTTTTGGACAGTTCTAATTTTTACCACGTTACAATGCTGTCAACCAGTTCCCGCTGTTCGCTTGCGGTGCGACGTAAATAAATACGTGTTGTTTCGATACTTTCATGCCCCATCAAATCGGCAAGCAGGGAAATATCATTGAACTTTTCAAGAAAATTCTTTAAGTACCTTTTATAGTATTTTTCGATTATAATACGGTTGTTGAAATCTTCGAATAAATGTGTTATGTCATATAACAATGATAGCCGAACGCCCCGACAGCAGTTACAAGCATTCTCCCAAAAAAACTACAAAAAGTTTTGCAAAGGCACTTGACACGTATGTAATGGGTACTACACTTACTCAGCAACTCAGCAACTCAGCAACTCAGCAACTCAGCAACTCAGCAA
>CAJPTT010000246.1 GCA_905373565.1 uncultured Treponema sp.
AAACATTTGAACGGGAAACGGCTCCGCTTTTTCAAATAAAAGACGCCTACCCTAAGATGATCATTGCGCGGACACGGCATGAACCGTATCAATATGAAGGTGTCCGTATTGTTGATATAGCGGATTGGCTGAGGGCGGATGCATAGAACATCGGAAAGTTGAAATCTTCAAGAAAACGTACTATAGTGTAATATATTAATTGGTAATTAGAAGGAGAAAAACTATGCACGGAAAAAGTTTGTATCGTTGTATGACAAAGGCAACAAATAAGGGCGTGTAAAATAAAAGCCGTACAAATAGCACGGCTTTTATTCGTGCGGAGGGTTTAATACCCCGACGCTTGCGTTGGGGTTGTTGATTTACCCAAGTTTGCTCGATCGCAAACTTGTATATCATCCGCACGTTCTCACTTCATTACGAACGTGCGTAAAAAGTCAACAAAAAGTTGAAACTTTTTTATTGACTTTATTATACGAGGAGGAAAGAATGAAAAAAATATCTTTGCGTATATTCACAATTACATTGGCACTTGCAGCGTTTTGTTTCGCAGGATGTAGTAAGAATGAAGGGGCGGCACAGCAGGCCGGACAATCGGCACAAGCTGTACAACCTACGGTACGGTATAAGGACGGCGTTTACAAAGCGGTTTCCGGTATTAAGGATGATTGGGGCGGGTATGCCGAGGTAACGATAACCGTTAAAGACGGTAAAATTACCGACTGTGAATTTCTATCCTACGAGAAGGATGGAACGCTGAAAGACGAAGATTACGGCAAAACCGACGGAGTAATTAAAAACGCCGGTCTATACAAAATCGCACAGGATGCGATTAATAACGCCGCCAAGTACGGCCCGAAACTGGTTGAAACGCAGCAGCTTGATAAGGTTGATGCGATTGCCGGCGCGACCGCATCATACGAACTGTTTGAGAACGTAGTCGGTATCGCGCTTAAACAGGCGAAGGCGGAGTAGTAACGATGGCAGCTTCCGAACCGGTCAAAAAATTAACGGTTATCGAACTTGCGAAACAAAATCTTAAACGCAAGCCGTTTAGGACGGTGAGTTTGATTGTGCTTACCGCAGTGCTGGCGTTCAGTCTTTTTGCAGGCAGCTTTTTGGTCAAGAGTTTGAACGGCGGAATGCAGTCCTTGTCGAACCGGCTGGGGGCAGATATCATTGTGGTGCCGCAGGGGTATGATTCAAAAATCGAAAGCGCACTGCTGCGGGGTGAGCCGAACAGCTTTTACTTTAAGTTCGAGGTCGTAGACCGCCTTAAAAAGATTGAAGGTGTTGATCTCGCTTCTCCACAGCTTTTTATCGCAACCCTTTCCGCCGGATGCTGTTCGTTTCCGTTGCAGGTAATCGGCATCGATTTTGATTCCGATTTTAATATCAAGCCGTGGCTCGAAAGACAGATTCGGTTACCGCTTACCGATAACCAGATTGTCGTGGGCAGTAACATCGTCGGGGATACGCAGTCCCAAGTTAAGTTTTTTAATCAGCCTTTTGTGATTACGGGACGGCTCGCGAAAACCGGTATGGGCTTCGACAATTCCGTGTTTATGACAATTGAAAATGCAAAGCGGCTTGCAAAAGAATATGAGCGGATTATGGAACATCCCGTTGCGCAGGACGAGGATCTTATCTCCAGCGTTATGGTGCGTATCAAACCGAATGCCGATGTCAAAACAGTCGCTCAGCGCATCCTCACTGAGTTTGAAGGCGAACAGATTTATCCTCTTATTTCCAAGCGGATGATGACCAATATTTCCGCAAGTATCGCAAACCTCAATGTGTATATTTATGTGCTGCTTGCACTGCTCTGGCTTTTGTCGTTCATTGTACTTGCGGTGTCGTTTTCTTCGATATTCCATGAACGGAAAGAAGAATTCGGAATGCTGCGGATTATCGGCGGTACAAAGAAAAAACTTGCGCAGCTTGCTTCTGCCGAAGCGTTTATCATCAGTGCATCAGGTGCGGGAATTGGAACGGTACTGTCCTGCTTAATTGTCCTCTTGTTTAATCAGGCAATTATCGCCGGTCTTAAAATGCCCTTTCTTACGCCGCCGGTTTTGTGGATACTGTTGTGCGCCTTTTTAACATTATCGGCTATTTCGGTTATCGGCCCGCTTGCCGCACTCAAAACAATTCACGGATTTGCCAAACAAGAGCCTGCGTTACAGCTGCAAGGGTAGGGATTATCTATCCGTTCCAACATTCCGCAACTGCCGGTTTTGATAATCCGCCACAATTCCGTGCAGTTGCAATTTTGCAGGAAAACACTGTCATGGCTGATAATAATGAGTGCGCATGATATTTTTGCAAGGGCAGTTTCGAGAAGTCTGGCAGAAAGAATATCCAAGTGATTGGTCGGTTCGTCCAAAATAAGAACTTTGAGTGGTTTTGACATTGCAAGTGCAATCATGAGCTTGCGAAGTTCGCCGGGACTGATCCGCTTGCTGTCAATAAAGGTAAGCAGCGTTTTGGGATTCGATCCCATGCGGTACACCGTAGAAAGAATTTCACTTCGCAGTTCTTTATCGAGCGAGAAGAAGTGTGCTAACACTGCTTGTTCTTCTGCTTTCGGAATTTCCTGCGGCAGATAAAATGAAAGACTTTCTCCATCGCTTTTCTTTTGCAGATCAGCTTCCCGTATCCGGTTTAATATTGTATGTGCGAGTAATGTCTTTCCTGTTCCGTTGGCTCCCGTCAGCGCAATGCGGGACTGCTTTTGCACCGTCAATTCGGGAATCTGCAAGGTATAACTGCCATCTTCTCCTGCACTGATGATTTGAGGCGGCAGGTGTATGAGTACCTTTGGAATGAACACTGACGTGTCTGCTTGCGCCGGTGAAAACCCTTCCTTACGGTTCAGCGGTTTTGCTTGAGTATCGCGGCGTTTTTCGGCTTGTTCACGGCGGCTGTCAAAACATTTTTTTACGATGCCCGGCGTACGGTCTTTACCGGTAACAATGGCAAGGCGGATTTTTTGTGCTGCATCGTGGTCTTTGCTGCCGTACACATTCCTCAGGCGGTTCTTAGAATGTTCTGCCTCGCGCTGCCACATATCGGAAAGTGCTTTTGCTTTTGAAACCCCTGCATCAGCTTTATGCCATTCCGAAAGGCAGGAAGCTCTCTCTGTGTCCCAAAGTTCAAGCGCTGTACTTACATTCGCAGCATAGAGCTTACCTCTGATTGAATCGGCTCCGTCTGCGAACGCTGCTGATTCCCGATATAAGTAGAAGGTAGCGGTACATAATGAATCGGCAAAGGCGCGGTCATGACTGACAATGAGCCCTGTGCCGGTAAACAGTTTTAAGGCATTTATAATGAGCTCTTTTGAAACGGCATCCAAGTGATTGGTCGGTTCGTCAAGCAGCAGAACCGAAGGACGCTCCGCTAAAGCACAGGCAATTTGCAGCCGCTTCTTTTCTCCGCCCGAAAGTGTTTCCCAGCGTTCAAGCTGTTTTGCCGTAATATTAAGCAGCGAGAAAAAGCGACGCACTTCGTTATCCGCATCCCAGAACAATGTATACGCGGTATCGGGCAGTTCTGTACTGTTTTGCGCACAGTATACTGCCGATTCGCATTTAATTATCCCTGAAAGCGGCGGAAGCATCCCTGCGATTAATTTGAGTAATGTCGTTTTTCCGCAGCCGTTTGCACCGGTAATACATGTCCAATGGGATGCTCCTCCAAGCGCTGCGGAGAATCCGTCGAATAATATCTCCGCAGAATCCGGATATGAAAAAGAAACATTTTGTAATGTTATCATTCCGAGAACTGCTCCAAAATAAAATCTAAATATGTTTTACTCGATGCCATAATTACCGATGCCTTACGATTTTTTTATTGATGATAATGTGTACCGCACTGAACAATATATAATTTATTATCTTCAACTTTATATACAAGTCGATTTGCCGCATCTAATCTTCTACTCCAATACCCTGATAATTCATGCTTTAATGGTTCAGGTTGTCCTTTTCCCTTATCGATACCATTTCTTTCAATATCTTTAATTAAATCATGTGTACTTTTTATCAATTTTTGCTGATGTTTATCAAAAAGTTGGCAATAATCTTTCCATGCAATATCAGACCAAACTTTTACCATCAATCAGTTTCCTTCAGTTCATGAATTTGACATTTTCCGGTTTCAATCTGATGTATACTTTTACGCAAATATTTCATATTTTCTTCCGAATAAATATACGGATCCTCGGATGCTTTCAGTGCAAAGGGCAGGCCATTTTCCCGAATCGTGGCCTTTACAAAAGAATTGATAGCCGAAGAAATATTGATTCCCATAGAATCACAGATTCGTTCAAAACTTATTTTATCG
>CAJPTT010000247.1 GCA_905373565.1 uncultured Treponema sp.
ACAATGTCTATATGGATAACCTGAAAACAACTTTTGTAAAAAAAGATATTCAAAATAGGTTTAATATTTCCCTTGCCACTGTAAACAATTGGATAAAGACCGGTGTAATCCCATCTCCTAAAGGCGGATATTATACAAAAGATGCATATTCGGCTTTGATAACTTCTATCGAAACAAGTACAAATAGATTACAAGCAAGAGCTAACCGCTCATATCAAAAATCTTCAAATCTTATATTTTTAGGAATCAAAGATAAAAAACGAAAAGAACTTCTTATAAACCTTATTGAGGAGTTTGAAGACAGTAATCTCTCTATTCCGGAAGCTACCGCTTGTCTAGGGAAACAAATTCTGGTAAATAATGGTTTATACGATGAAAATTCAGAAATTTATACAAAAATAAATAAAATTTACAACGGTAAAAATATTTTCAAAAATTTTCATATAGAAAACAGGAATGATGATATTTTAGGTGCTTTTTATCAATCCGTGCAAAGCATTGCCAGTAAATCAAAAGATGGTTCATTTTACACTCCTGCAGATCTTCTTACGGCAATCAAAGTTCCGATGGCAGCAAAAGTATTAGATCCTTGCTGCGGAAGCGGAAGTATTTTAATCAATACACTTACAAAACAGCATAATCCATCAAATATTTATGCTTTTGATATTGATGAAACCGCCCTGTTAATCTGTTATATCAATCTTGTTATATTTTTTGAAGATACTTTTATTTCTCCTCATGTTGAGCAGCGGGATCTCATTTTTACGGATACAAGTGATTTATTCAGTCAAAATAATGAGAAATATGATTTTATTGTTACAAATCCTCCGTGGGGAAGTAAATTATCAAAAAAACAGAAAGATTTTTTGATAAATAGCTATCCGTTTTTAAATACAACGGAAGTTTTTAGCATTGCTTTATATAATTCAATACAAAAATTATCTGAAAAAGGTGAATTAAATTTCTTCCTTCCGGAATCCATATTAAATGTTTCAACGCATAAAAATATTCGGAAATATTTATTGAACTCTCATCGAAACATAGATATTCTACCATTGGGAATGGCATTTAAAGGCGTCCAATCGGAATGTGTACTTTTGAAGCTGTCTGAAATTGTAGAAAACAGTATCAAAATTACTGTTGAAAAAGAAGAAAAACAGAGACTCAATATAAATCATATTTCTGCCCCGGATTATTTTATACCTTATAATATCTCTGAGAATGATGATAAAATTTTACATAAGATTTACTTTGAGCATTCCGTGAAACTTCCTACCGATACAAAATTTGCATTAGGTATTGTAACAGGAAATAATAAAAAATATGTTCACAAAATCAAAGGTGGAAATGAAGAAGCTGTGTTTCGAGGAAAAGATATATTACCGTATAAATTAAAATCACCGGAAACTTTTATAAGTTTTACTCCTGAGATATTTCAACAGGTCGCTCCCGTAGAAATGTACCGTACTAAAAAAATTGTTTATAAATTTATTTCCGATAAAATTGTCTGTGCATTGAATAACAATAATTTAGTTTTAAACAGTGCCAATATTATTATATCTAATAATTATCCAATGGAAATCTTGGTTTGTTTGTTCAACAGTCCGATTTATTCTTTTATCTATCAGAAAAAATTTAAATCAAAAAAAGTATTAAAACAACACTTTCAAGATTTTCCATTACCTATATTAAACAATGATTTAATTAAATTGTTTTATGATGTATATGCAGACATATTAGCAGGTATAAAGAAACAGGAACATGCCGATAAAATCATTTGTTCCTATTTTAAAATATCAGATACCGAATATAATTACATGAAGGAGAGTGTTTATGGAAACACTTGAAAGTGAATTGAAACTCTTGATTTCAAAAGTCAAAAACGCTAATAATTTTTGCTCTGAAATTGAAAATATCCAAAATGTATATCCGTTCAATAAATACGAGTACATTATAACAAAACTTGTTGAAGAAAAGGTTCTTTCTTATGATGATTATCTTGAGCTAAGAAATGATTATATCAATAGGAACTTATATCTATATGTTTTTGAAATTTCTGCACCGAGAGGTTTCGGAGATACATGGGGATTCAGTCATTTACTTGCCGTAGAGCCTGAATTAAAACGGCCTTCAAAGAAAATTGATTTGACTTATAAAGGTCAGTATGATTTGTATTTACCGTACATGGGCAAGAGTATAAAAATTGAAGTAAAAGGGTCTCGTGCTGTAGATAGAAATAGACCTAATGAGCCTTTGTATATGAAAGCACTTTCTTCTAATTCGACAAAAGACTTTCTTATGAATTTTCAACAAGTAAAACCAACTTGTTGTGATGTCATGCTTTGGTTTGCAGTTTATAGAGACTGTGTTAAATATTGGGTTTTGAAAAATACGGATATATACGATTTAAACTTTTCGCCACAGCATAGAAATGCTACGACAGCAACTAGAAAAGAAGATTACAAAAAGACAGATATTTATGAAGGGCAGGTAATGATTACTCGTGAAAACATTGCTTCCATACAGAAATTCCAAGTTGAAGGGCGAGCATTAAGACAAGCAATAATTGAAAAATATGAAGGATAACGCATAAGAGCTCCTGCCGATAATTTGAGCTGTTGCGGGAAGATGCTTCATCTCAATACAAAAAATTTTCGATAGTATAGACTATTTCTTCTAAAGATGCAAAGCATTGCTTGGTTTTAGGGATACTGTCGATAAAAATTCTCCCGTACTGTTTAACGAGCGCCCGCTTGTCGAGCAGCGTTACAATGCCGCGGTCGGTTTGCGAGCGCATCAGGCGGCCGAATCCCTGCCGGAATTGTACGACCGCCTCGGGGACGCTTAACTGCATAAACGAGCTGCCGCCTCTTTTTTCGATAGCATCGGCACGGGCGCGGAAAAGCGGCGCACTCGGTACCGCAAAGGGCAGTTTTACCAAAATGACATGGCTGAGCGCCTCTCCCGGTACGTCGATACCCGCCCAAAACGAAGCGGTCGCGAATAGGCTGCTTTCGATATGTTCCTTAAAAGTTTGCAACAGGCGGCTGCGATCGTCCTCTCCCTGCTGCAAAAGCTCCATATCGGGCAGCTGTTTGCGAGCGTACGCACAAGTTTGTTTTAACGATTCATAAGAAGTAAACAGAACGAGTGTTTTTCCTCCGGTCATCTCAATCAATTTGGTAACGGCGGTATTCACGAAATGCTGAAACTGCTCATCATCAGGGGCGGGCGCATCGGTCGGAATATTCAAGAGCACATTTTTGTCGTACGGAAAAGGCGATTCAAAGGTACCGGTGCGTACCGGCTTGTCGGAAAAAGGATGCAGGCCGACCCTGCCCAGCCAATACGAAAAACTCGTGCCGATTTTCAGCGTTGCGGAAAGGGCAATGACGGTATCGAAGGGCGTGAATACCGCCTGCCGCAGCAAATCCGACATGTCCACCGGCGTTTGATTAAAGTACGGAACTTCTCCCGCAGGGCTTTGGTATTTTTCTATCCAAAAGACATACTCGGGGAGTTCCTTCCATCGGAAAAAGTTTTCGAGCGTTTCGGAAATGTCTTGCAGCCGGTGCAGCGCAAGCGAGCCTTCCCGCACCGCTTCTTCATACGGAGAGCCTTCATCGGGTTCGGCATTGGTAATCAGCACCGCGAGCTTGACATTGAGGATATTCAACTCCGCGTAAAAATCCTTGCACGCGGCAAGCAGCGCCGCCGTCTTCGATGCCGGTACTTGTGTAAAACCGAGACTGCTCACATTCCCGCAAAACGAGAGCGCCCGTGCCTCCAGTGCGGAATAAGCCGTTTGCGTTTTTGCAAGAGCCGCGATAATAGCGGGCATCAGTTCAGCTTTAGTAGAAACCGCAGTGATTTTTTCGAGACAGCCGGCGGCTTTTCCTTTTTTGGTACGGGAAAGCGTTGTAATACAGCGGGTTAAATCATACCGGGAAAAGGTGCGTGAAAAAAATCCGCTTGCCGCCTCTTCAATCGTATGAGCTTCGTCAAAGATGATTGCGTTAAAGGGCGGCAGAACGGCAGTTGAATCGTAACCGGCGCCTTCTTTTCTACTGGCGAGATCGGCAAAGAGCAGATGGTGATTGACAATTAAGAGCGCCGCCTTTTCCGCCTTTTTGCGCAGCTTCATCACAAAACAGTCGGTATAAAAAGGGCAGCGCTGCCCGAGGCAGTTATCCGATTCGGAGCAAATCTTTGACCACAGTCCTGCAGCGGGCATAAACGGGAGTGAAGAGCGGGCGCCGTCTTGGCATGTTTGCGCCCATTTTTGAATGGCTGCCAGCTCTTCCGCCTCATGATTAAAGAGATCCGGTTCCCGTAT
>CAJPTT010000248.1 GCA_905373565.1 uncultured Treponema sp.
TCGTTATTATTTTTTGCATAGGAAACAGCCTTTGATAATTCGTACAAAGCATTATTATATCCTCCTCCTGCAATTGGAGGCGCAAAGTAAAGCCATAAGCCGAATGAAAGATGTCCTTGGGAACATTTTTTATCTTTTTTTAAGGCATACTGATAGAGTTCCTTACTTTTATTCGATTCCTCATATAAAGAAGAGCCGGACAGATAGGCAACAAGTCTTCCTTTTATATCCGCCCAACTTATTAAAAACCACGGGCTAACGGCTGATATCTTTTTATCTTTCATATAATAGCTGCTTTTATTATTTTGGTTACTGATAAGAAGATATTTTTCTTTTTCACTATCGCCGCTGTTTCCCATGTAATTTATAAGTTCAATCGCTAAAAAATTTGATAAGGTGATTTTTTCTTCTTCACCTAATGAGGGATCATCTGCAATCTTTGTTTGGTATTCTTTTATATTTTTTATCTTTAGCTGCATTTCCTCCGTATCTGACAAGATATAGAGCTGGGTTTTAAATGCAATAAACTCATCAAACGCTTGCTGCGCACCGGCGGCAACAGCGAGCTGCATAATGAGAAAATAGATAAAAAGACGTTTACCGTTTAAGTTCATTTTGTGTTATACCTTTGCTTCAATCAATTCAAAATATTGTGCAGGTGTAAAAATTAAAGGTTTGTCAATTTTTATCTCTGCAAAATCCTTGTCTCCCGTAATCAAAATATCCGAATCTGATAAAATTGCAGATACAAGAACCGACAAATCTTTTATATCCTCAACGTGCTTTCCTTAATTCTTTGATATACGCAATAACATCATCTTCCGTTTGGAAACCGGCTTTTTCTGCTTCCCCCTGCATGTACGTTTGAGCATTTGACAAAGTTCTTTTCTTTGCGAGGCATTTGTAATATATATTTTTCCGCTTGATGTTACTTTTGCAAGTTCCATAAAGAACCTCCTTGCTTTCCTTACGTATACTATATACTAACAGGAGACTTGCCGTCAAGAAATGACTGCGTATCGGTTGTTAGAGATGCCTATCTCTATTAGCAAGACGAGATAGCTATGTACACTGGCGGTGAGACATATTCTCTGTCAGCTGCACACACCATGCTTACCTCCCCGTATTTTCCACCAGTTGCAAAAGCGCCGAGCCGAATTTTTCCGCTTTTATTTCGCCGATACCGAATACGTTCAGCAGTTCACGTACCGTGCGCGGCTTTTTGAGGATGAGGTCTTCGATTGTTCTATCTCCGAATATAACGTAAGGCGGAACGTTTTCTTCCTCGGCAGCGTGTCTGCGCCAGTCTTTTATCGCTTCATACAAACCCGCATCCTCCGCACTCAAGTTGCGCAAAACCTCACCTCGCTTATATTCACTTTTTTTATGCGCAGCATCATTCTTTTTAGAGTCAATACCGGTCTTTTTAGATACTGCTTGATTCATCCCACTCTGCCCGATAAGCTCGATCGGGAGTTCGATTTTTTCGCGGGATGCAAGCGTCCGTTTACCGTTCTCGGTTATGGTAAGCACATTGTAATCACCGGTTTTTTCGACAAGTCCCGCATAGATGAGCGCATCGGACAGCGCAAACCAATCCTCTTTTGAAAGCTCCCGCCCGATTCCCCATGTTGAAACTTTATCATGCCCGTTTTCAATAATCCGCTTTTGCTTTGAGCCGAGCAGCACATCGACAATATACGAAAGTCCGAACCGCGATTGCGTGCGGTATATGCAGCTCATAAACTTTTGAGCCGGGATGGTAACATCTGTCAGCGGAGACGGCGGTGCGGAACACACATCGCAGCATGGAAAAGGACATATTTGTCCGTAAGCGCTTTCGGATTCACTGTCGATGTCTTCCGGTTTTGCGTCAAGGTTTTCGGGTTTCTCGTTAGCTGCCGCCGGAACAAACCGCTCTCCGAAATACGACAACAGAAAATGACGGCGGCA
Source organism: uncultured Treponema sp. (assembly GCA_905373565.1). GTDB lineage: Bacteria > Spirochaetota > Spirochaetia > Treponematales > Treponemataceae > Treponema. Next base: position 1,954 of record CAJPTT010000248.1, read on the forward strand.
TGTCCGGGCGGAGGCAAACTTGAGCATTGCCTGCAAGAGCCGTTCGGAGTTGGCGCTGTCCGCGGCCTCTTCAAAGAATGAGCGTATTTTGCGGGCATCGCCTGCGCTGTATAAAAGCAGGGCGTGAGACGCAAGCCCATCGCGTCCAGCCCGTCCTATCTCCTGATAATACTCTTCGAGCGACTTGGGTAAATCATAATGGATAACAAAGCGGACGTTCGGTTTATCAATTCCCATACCGAATGCAACCGTCGCAACCATAATCCGCACCTTGTCACGGATAAATTGCTGTTGATGATTTCTCCGCACTTCGTCGGAAAGCCCTGCGTGATAATTGAGCGCCGAGTAGCCGACATCATTCAGCTGTTCGGTCAGCTTATCAACTTGCTTGCGCGAAAAACAATAAATGATTCCGCTTTCACCGCTGTGTTGTTCAAGGCAGGCGATGACCTCGCGCAGCGCATTCCGCTTAGGACGTACCTCAAGAAAAATATTTGCGCGGTTAAAACCGGCGACAAAAACATCCGGCGTTTTCATACGGAGATTTGCCGTAATATCTTCTTGCACCTGTGCGGTTGCAGTTGCCGTAAGCGCAAGAAAAACCGCATCCCTAAACTGCGCACGGATATTCGAAATTTCCAAGTAGTCGGGTCGGAAGTCGTGCCCCCACTCGCTGATACAATGAGCTTCGTCAATGGTAATGCAGCTGACCGGTAGGCTTGCATCATGCAGTATAGACTGCGTGCGATCCGCCGCAAGCGCTTCCGGAGAAAGGTATACCAGTTTGACACTTCCGGACTTAATACGCTGCACTGCATCAAGATAGTCGCCCCATTCAAGCGAGCTATTCAGAAACACTGCGCTCACACCGTTTTCGACAAGGGATGCAACTTGATCTTGCATGAGTGAAATCAGCGGAGAAACAACAAGCGTCATACCGCCGAACAAAAGCGCAGGGATTTGATAGCACAACGATTTTCCGCCGCCGGTCGGCATAACGGCAAGCGTATCACGCCCCGACAACACGGAGGCAATTACCTCTTGCTGCATCGGACGGAACTCATTGTAACCGAATGTCGTTTTAAGCACAGCATGCGCTCGCTTTAGCAGTTCATCGTTTTTTTCCATAAAGCGATTATATCTATTCTACGGCGCTTGCAAAAGAGATTGCCCGATTATACTAACAGGGTACTTGTTGTTAAAAATCTATCCATTCACCGAGATGAAGAAAGCAGCACGCTTCGCAGGGAGATAACACTGCTTTTGAGACATCTTGGTATGGACTAGCAGCACCGCCATCCATGACGCTTCTGATGCGTTTGCTTGCAATATCCGGTAATCTTAGACTGTCAAAATTGATATTATTATGCTATAATATGATATTATGATAACAACATTTAAAACTCAAATCTCTTTGAAACCCGGGATAAATCAAGATGATGTATGGGAAACCATAAAAGCATGGCGTTTAAGCAGCCGTAATACTCCAGCGCAAATAAAAGAAGAATTAGAAAAGTACAATACAGCACCTGAAAATAGAACTTTTTCGGATACATATAGCAAAATACAAACTAAGTTGCTTAATAACGAAGAATGTAAATATTGGGGCTTTAATCTTACCGAAAAAGAATCGAATTCCGATAGGATATGGAATACATATATCATCTTGACTATGAATAATGATCAAAATATTCTGACGTTTGAAACAGTTCTTGATGGTATAGCTACAAAAATACCATATAACAAGCCGAAATATTTCGAAACTTTTATCACGCCTTTGATCGATGCAAACAGTTCAAATATTATAAGTAGCGCTATAAGCACTGATAAAACATCGTCTTCAACGAAGTTTCTTATTGAAGTATTAAATGGTAATAGACTTCTTGAAGTACCCCTTGTTTACATCAGTATAGATGAAAATGGCGAATACTTAATCGATCCGGAAAAACTTGCTACAAAACTGTATTGTGTAGCTACTGTTTTTAAGGAACGTGATAGACATTTTTCATATTTTCTCAAAGAAAAAACAAAGAGCCGAAATGTATTTAATGGCGCCATCGGTATTTACTGGGGGCAGCAGAAACGTTTTTATTTTCTTCCTGAAGAGGATATCTCTATAGATAAAATTTATTTAAAAATTATCGAGATAACAGCTCTAAAATCTTTTTCGCAAGGCGCTTCATGGTTTGATTTACAGCAAATCGAAACGGCTCAAAAACAAGAGAAGCTAAAGCTTGATTATGAAAATCTTAAAAATGATACTGCTGTCACAGTGCAAAAATTGGAAAAACAGATATCGGAAAAAGACAATGAGCAAGATGAACTAAAGCGTGAATATCAAAACTTTAAAAACAATACTGCTGAAAAAGTTC
>CAJPTT010000249.1 GCA_905373565.1 uncultured Treponema sp.
TCGATTTCCGCTCTTAAATTTGCGATACGATCCATCAAATCTTTTGAAACCGTCGAATAACGCTTGCTTTCGGGGTTTTCAATATCATCGTCGGTAACATCGAACACCCTTCCCATTTTTTTGAAGATAACTTCGCTGTCGGTCATCTCTTCCTTACCTTCATCGATAAGTTCATCTTTCAATACTTCGATTTCTTTATCGATCAGGTTCATCATGTGGTTGGAAAGCAAATCCTTAATTAAGTATTCGACTGTTACCTGATATTGGAAGATCGGGCTGATAAGCTCGGTATCAAGAATATTGACGGAAAGCTTTACATCGGTTACGGTTTTGGGCTTCAGGATGTTATCTTTAAATGCGCATTTTACAATCGAGTAAGCGTTTTCACCGCGAACAAACGCGCCGACGTCGGTTTTCTGACGCAGAAGCGAATTGGTCAGGGTTTCCAAATCGTTGATTCCGCGCTGTACGTGCCCCTGCAGGTGTCCGTACATATTGACGATCGATTTTTCGATTTCTCCGGTGTTGAACTTATCGGCGCCGCCGACTTCATCCAAGAGTGTTGCGATCTCTTTCGGAGTATAGCGGTTCAGAACCTTCATTTCTTCCCTATCGATAAATCCGCGGACTTTTTTGAGCATTTCATCTTCTGCGGTTACCATATAGCGGTTGAACATATTCTGATAGTTCTGGTTAAAGTAATTGTACAACTTTTCTTTTAAGCCGCCCATAACATCCAATCTTTCAAGAACATCTTTGGGTAATTTTGTCGATAAGTGATGCAATACTTTATTTGTCTCTTCTTCAATCAGCTGATTCACTTCTTTTTGCTGATCACGGTAATCTTGTGCCAACGAATTCCTTGAACCGACAGCGCTGGGCTTTTCGGGATGGAATACATTTGGACTTTGAGGTAAATCTAAACTTGCCATCTTACTGTCTCCTTATTGCAGTAGATTGATATCCGCAAAGGATATACTAATACGGTTCTCATTAAACCTGTTCGGAAACTTCCGTTTCGGAACAGGTTGCTTTGAAATGCGATGTTCAAAATTGTGCTATCCGTACGATTTTGAACTCGTCGACCTATCCGACAATGAAGTTATCGAATAGGTCTATTATAAGGCTATTTGATAAAATGTAAAGCCATTCACCCCCCTTTTTACTTTCTTTTTTTTATAATACTATATAATAGAACTATGGTTACCTACATTTTTGCTACATTTTAATAGGAGATACTATGCTGAAAGTTAAATCTATGTTCTTTGTCTTTTCTTTTTGTATTATTTCTTTTGCGGTATTTGCCGGTGAAAGAACTATTCCCGTCGATGTTTTCTTGATGATCGATAAATCACAATCAATGAATGAACCCGGTAAGTTCGACAGTTTGCATAAGTGGGTGCGCGATACGCTTGTTACCGAAATGTTAATACCCGAAGATTGGATTACCGTCTGGGAATTTTATGAAAAACCGCATGAATTGCAAACACTAATTATTAAAAATGAAAATGATCGTAATATATTAGTAAAAACAATCGATAGTATTACTCCCGACGGCGCATTTACCGATATCGGCAGTGCACTTGATTCAATTCAAGATGCCTTGAATAAACGAGGAAAAAACAATCGATATAAAATTTTATTATTAGTAACGGATCTTGAACAGGATGCACCGTGGACATCAAAATATCGAGGAAAACAGGAATCATTTAAAAGTCCGTACCTTGCCGAAGCTCGTATTATCAAACATGATAATTGGTACGAAATAACATTGGATATGGATATTCAGGACAAAGTTGTCAAAACAACTAAGGAACTCTATACGGATATTATTGATAATAAAGAGAGTCCGCGTAGTAATGACGATCAAAACAAAGAGCTTATCACTGAAGAAAGAAAATAGGCTGTTGTTTTAAATATGAAAAAATTATTCTATATATTTTGTATTGTCGCGGTATTTGTTATTATCGGGATATTGATGTATCAGCGTATTATCCGCGAAAGGCATCAGGTAATCCCACAAAGTGCTCAAACAATTATTCCCGTAGCATCGCAATCGCAGCAACAAACTTCTTCATCCGAATATGTACAGGAAAATACTCAATCGGTTATTACATTGCTGAGCGATGAAATACTGATTGATGACGTACCTGTGGACATCAACGGTGATAATAAAGAGGATAAAATTATTGCAGCAAAAAAATTATCCGATCAATTCATCTATCTTTTTATATTTTTACAAGATAATACAGCCGGAACTTTTATAAGAGCCGCTGAAATAAAAACCGAGGCAACACATGCAAAAACACTTTCCGCTTATACATTGACAGCACAAGAATATCCGTATCCTATTATAGTATATAGCGGAATGAATGCCGATAACATGCAGGTTTTCGGTATGTATGTACCGGAAATCGATAAAGATAAAATAACACGGATTAATTCTTTGGTCGGTATACAAGCGGACGGTCAAATCATACTTAAAAATGGGCGTGATAATTCGATTTCCGATTATACGATATCCGCATATTATTCGGATAGAGATGCTCCCAATACGCTTAATCAAATAGAAAAACAATATACATGGAATGAAAAAAGAAAATTTTTTGTGCAAACAAAAGAAATAAAGATTCCCGGAAAAAGAATTGAAAGTCAATTTCTTAAAAAATTTCAAACCGGCGATAGTAATTCTTTTCAGGAATTTCTGGAAGGGTTGTGGTATCAACCAAGTGCAAAAAAAGATCAAAACCGAAGTATTTTTTTTAACCGTGCAGAAAATGAAATTGTTTTCTCCGTTAATAATATTCAGGAACTTTTTACGATTGACTCAATTACACCGCGCAGATTCGGTATTTATTTTTCTACGAAAAACGCATCGATTTCAAGTATTCATCGGCGTATCGATATTGAATTGCTCGGAATTGATGAAGTGCATATAAGAGTTATTGACGATATTGCCCGTTTAAAAATCGGTGTCGCGTCTAATTGGGATGGAATATATCGAAAAATAAACAATGCCGTCCGTGAAGCGCAAAATGATGCCGCACTTGACACTATAAAAAATGTATTGACGGCTGACGGGAAAACATGGGCAAATGCCGAAGGATATTCCTTGTATTTTAACGATAATTCATATCGTTTATTACAAGATACGGTACAAAGTTCAGGATGGTACACTATTTTACACATAAAAGATAATACCGTTTTACAGCTTAAAGATACTGAAAATAATGAACGTTTTTTTAATCTTCTATTTGATAATGCCGGTAAACGATTAAGCCTTATTGAGGTTTCAGTTACGTTGAGCGGTATCACACCGATCGGTAATTCACCGCTTATATTTGAATAAGGGTTTGAAATTATACAGTGATATATCCGCGAGGCAGAGTTTTATAAGAAAGCTCTGCCTCGCGAAATACCGCACACTTTAACCGTGACTGTTCCGGCAGCGGATATTTTTTTATCTTACCGTTTTACGATAACGGCAGTCCCCTGTCCTCCGCCGATACACAGAGAAGCAAGACCTATTTTCTTATCCGTTCTGATCATTTCATGGAGAAGTGTTACTAAGATACGGTTACCGGAAGCTCCTACCGGATGGCCGAGTGCAATAGCGCCGCCGTTGACGTTAGTTCGTTTTAACAGAGCTTCACGATCGACTCCATGCTCGCGTACCAATTCATGGATAACGCCTAAGGACTGAGCTGCGAATGCTTCGTTCAATTCGATTAATTCCATATCGGAGAGTTTCAGCGACGCATAGTTTAACGCATTACGGATTGCCGGAACGGGACCTAATCCCATAACGAGCGGGTCGACACCGCCTTGTCCGATACCGATAATTTCTGCGATGGGCTTAAGGTTATATTTTTTTACCGCCGCTTCGCTTGCGATCAACACAAAAGAAGCGCCGTCGTTTATACCCGATGCGTTGCCTGCCGTAACGGTACCGTCGCCCTTAAAAGCGGGCTTCAGTTTTGCAAGTTTTTCGAGACTGGTGGTACGATTGGGGAATTCGTCGGTATCGAAAACGATATCGCCTTTTTTGTTACGGATGGTTATCGGAACGATTTCGTTTTTAAATTTTCCTGCATCGATAGCGGCAATTGCTTTTTGCTGAGAGGCAAATGCAAATTCATCCTGCTGCTCTCTGGTAATACTGAATCTTGCCGCAATGTTTTCAGCTGTAATTCCCATGTGGATATTTGCACGGGCATCGGTCAACGCGTCATAAATCATGTGGTCAACTGCCTGCCAGTTTCCCATCTTATTTC
>CAJPTT010000250.1 GCA_905373565.1 uncultured Treponema sp.
CAATAAGAAATATCTTTGTGTATTTTTATTTATCATAGCGGCTTTTTCTCTATGCGCAGCGCGTGATATCGGCACTGATATGGAAAGTGAGCGTGATGAGCAAGATCATCGTAATGAGTATATTGAATCAGATTCGAATGCCCCTTTGACTGATAATGAAAAAGAGCTGTTTTCACTAGAGCAATCGGAATTGTTATTTGAAGAATTTTATAGAACAGGAATTCTTGACACCGATCCTTTTTTTATCGGCTTGGAAAAACTTGAAAAAGAGTGGATAAAGCTTCAATCAATGAATGAAAAAGAGCGGAACAGTGAAAAAGAAAATGAGCTATTAATCCTCTATCTTGAATATGCAAAGATTGTTTCGACGGTTTATTATCTCGGTTCGATTAATCACCGTTTCCTGCAAATACAACATATAGAAAAACAAATTACGTCGTTCGTAAAGCGACGGGCGCTATCTTCCGCTTTCTATGTAAAACTTACCGATTACCTCTATCCCAAATTAATGCTGCCGAACAGCGGTAGCGTTATTTTAACACTGCCGATTGTATACCGTAAGGCTTTACTGAAAGATTTAGAAAATAATGCCGCTAAAATAAAACTTGCGTGTTGGTATGTTTTTGCTGCAAATGCAACAACCTCAAATTTTAATAGCTTCATTGAAGAAAACGAACCTTTAATCGATGAACTTAATACGGTTGATAAGTTTAATGCATATATTACTTATTCGTTATACTATATGAAAGTATATAATACTGATAAAGGATGGATGTACTTGCATAAAGCTGACGCTCTTTTCCCTTCGCATATACTGGTAGAACGGCTGCGTAATAATTATAAAAAAGGGATGTTGAGTTTATAACGTTTAGGCTGCTAAAGGAGCACTATATGTATGGATTACAAGCGAACGATATATGTAAAAGTTATCGCATCAAAAATAAAGAGATTGCAGTAAATAAACATATCAGTCTGAGCGTTGAACCGGGGAATCTTGTTTGGATTTACGGAAATTCCGGCGCAGGCAAATCTACTTTTTTAAACATTATCACCGGCATTGATGATGCGGATTCAGGGAGTATTAACTGGGGTGGCAATATTCTTACCGAAATGAATGCTAATGCGCGGGCGGAATTCCGATTGAACAGCTGCGGGCTTATTTTTCAGTTTTTTGAATTAATAAAGTCGCAGACAGTGTATGATAATGCCGCACTTCCGTTAAAAATACAAAAAAAATCGACGACAGAAATCCGCAATATTGTATTTCCTCTATTTGAGCTGTTTGATTTGCAAGCGCTAACTGCAAAAAAACCGAATGAACTGTCAGGCGGAGAGCGGCAGCGCGTTTCCATTGTGCGGGCATTGGCTGTCTCCCCGCTCTATCTTATTGCTGATGAAATTACATCATCGCTCGATATAAAGCGTTCGCATCAGGTATATCAATATTTACGCGCATATATCAAAAAGAAACAGGGAATAGGTATTTTTGTCTCGCACGATCCTATTATCGGGTCATACGCAGACAAGGTATATAAAATGGAAGAAGGCTTCTTAACGGAAGGCGTATATAAAGGTGAATGATAATGTTTTTGATTAAAACTGCGTTTGATAACATTGTATTTAATAAGAAGCGCAATATATTTTCTATTCTGCTGATTGCCATTGCTTCTGCTTCCATTATTTTGCTGCAAGGATATGTTGAGTATTCCAAACAGGGCATGGCATTGGGCTTTATAGCAAAAAGCGGTAATCTTCAAATCGGGAAAAAAGGATCGTGGGATATATTACGGAACGGAATAGATACGTTAAATGCTCATGATATTACGCAGCTGCGTAACTTTTGCGCTCAACTGCCGGAAACGGAGCAAATCGATGCAGTGCTTGAATTCAATGGTATCATCGGCACTCAAAATAGATCAAGCGTATTTTGGGGTGTTGCCTATGACAATCCGCAGACAGCCGGTATCACTGCAGGTACACCGCTTTTTGCGGACGATCAGGGTGTTATATTGGGTGAAACGCTTTTTAATGCACTCAGCATTGATTTAAATGCGGAGCACAGCGTTAATCTTATGACTTCAAATATTACCGGCGATATTTCGGTAGGCTCTTTTGATGTTACGGGGTATCTTACTACCGGCAATGTACAAACGGATTCCGGTCTCGTCATTACTTCACGAAAAATACTGCTTGAGTTATTCGAATTGGATGATACTGCAACGTGTATACGGCTCTTTCTAAAAAATGATGCGGATTTAAAACAAGCCGAACATTCTTTGCACAACTTCTTTCGGGAGCATAATCTTGATTTTGAGACCCGTAATTGGAAACAGCTTAACCCTATGTGGGAACAAATTAACGGATTAAATACGATACAGTTTTCCGTTGTGAGTGCAATATTATGCATTCTTATTTTTGTGTCGCTGACACAAAGCTTATCTGCAAATTTTATGGAGCGCATAGGGGAATTCGGTACTATGGAAGCAATCGGATTAAAAAAAACTACTATAATATGGTTATTAGTTATTGAAGTTTGTTTGCTGTCCGTGTGCGGTATTCTACTCGGTATTTTGATTGCGCAATTCGGCAATCTGACGGCAGAGCTATTACATATTAAATGGACACCGCCGGGATATAATCAGCCCTATGTATTACATTTCTATATTACTGCGCATTCAATAGGCATAACGCAGTTCTTTATTTTTATCACTTGTTTGACTGCAATTATGTACCCGATATATACGGTGAAAAAACAGAGCAGCATCAGTCTTATGCATTACACTAATACATAATAAAATGAATATCTGTATATTGGAGTATAGTATGAATAAAATTGTAAATAGAATAACAATCATTTTTTTGCTTTTTTGTAATGCCGCAGCGGTTGCATTCTCTCAAAGTAGCCTTACTGCCGATTATGATTCATTTTTACAATTAAATAACATCTATATTGCGACAAGCAAGGCGTTTTTAACGACAGTACAAGTTATAGATCAAAAAGGCGACGATCTCCCTGTAGTGGGATATACGTATTGTCTTTTTCATAAACAAGGGCAATGTGTGCAGATACAAACAAAAAGCGGTATACAGTATTTTTTTAGCACACCTCAAGGATATTGGATATTCAATAAAAAATTAAAAACTCCGCTTAAAATTTCCGGTTCATATAAGATTGATGCATTTGAAGTACAAGATATACTTAAAACCGACTTTCATAATGATTATAAAATAGCCGGAGAAGAAGATGGCGTGCTTATACTTGAACGCCAAACCAAGAAAAGCTCCTATTCATTCATTTTATTTAGAAAAACCGATGCCGCTATATTTGAATTGATCTTTTGTGATATGAAAAAAAACAAGATACGGAAAATATGTTACCGCTCGGGAACGGTTAGCAACAGAATATGTTTCGATAAAATAGATATATATAATTTATTATTTGATAAAGATTCGAATAGTTCATGGATTACCAAAGAAATAAAAGATGTATCCATTCCCGCATCTTTATTTTCACTTTCCAATATAACGCAGCTTGTGCAAAAATTAAGCGCATTAATCGAATAACCGATGCAAGTGAGATTTTAAGGATAAGAACATGAAAAAGAATATGAGCTTTTTTATACTTTTTCTTTTCTGTATTTGTTCAGATGTTTTTGCTTTAAGCATAGGCTTTGATATTAAAAATGAAACGATTTTTTTTGAAAAATCGGATGCAGTATATATTCCGGATATTTCTTTCTCCTTTGATAGTTCATTTTTTTATACACTTCATTTTCATTTTGCTAACCAAAACCTTCTCTTACAACCCGGTTTTTTCTGCAAAAGTATTTCTTTTAAAGATAGTGAAATATTCCCATTTTTCAGACGGCTTAATTACTCTGCCTTTACTGACACCTTTTCTTTTACAGCAGGAAAAGATTCTTTTTATTTCGGCTCCGGTACCGTTGATAATAATTTTTTTATCAATATCCCTGATAAGAAACACAAGGACTTATTGCTATGGCATATTAAATTTGAGACCTTTATACGGCAGTTTACCTTTACTGCAGGGGTAGTTGTCGATACAAAGAAAATTGATGTATTTAAAATTCCTTCATGGTATAATTTATGGTGGAAAATAGTATATTCGCATCCGGTGTTTCTTATCGGTATTGAAAACGATTGGCTTTTGCAACCGGCTATTCAAGAATATGATCAAAAAAAGTCAACTATTTTTAAAACAGCAATGGAGGCGTCAGTTAGTTTACCGAAAGGATTCACACTGTATGCAAA
>CAJPTT010000251.1 GCA_905373565.1 uncultured Treponema sp.
GACGGGTAAAGAGGGAAATTGCTTGTAGCAAAAGCGGGCGAATATCTCGAAATTAGCAATGCCTCTCCACTCCCTTGACAAATACCGTGCCCTGTATTACTGTTGTAATACAGGGGTATATATGACTACAGTAAGATTACCGATAGAATATGAACAAAAATTAGATATGTTGTCTGTTTTGAAGCAAAAAAATAAAAGCGAATTAATTAAAGATGCGCTTGATATTTTTTTTCATCAAGAAGAAATCGAAGTGAACTCCTATGAATTAGGCAAAGACTATTTTGGTAAATATGGCAGCGGACGTACTGATTTGTCAACTACATATAAACAAGAATTAAAGGAAAGGCTCCATGCTAAATACGGTTCTCATTGATACAGGGCCGCTGATAGCCTTATTTGATCGAGATGACAAATATCATACATCGATTGTAGAGTTTATCAAAAATACAAATTATAGATTTATATCAACAACTGCAGTATTAACAGAAACGATGTATATGCTTGATTTTAATACAGCAGTTCAACTCAGTTTTTTAGAGTGGATAATGAAAGAAGGGATAATTATTCATGAGATCAAGCAAAGTAATATAAAAAGAATAATAGACTTAACAAGAAAATATTCTGATAGACCTATGGATTTTGCAGATGCAACATTAGTAATCGCAGCAGAAGAAAGAGGAATACGGCAGATCATTAGCATTGATTCTGATTTTGATATATACAGACTCTATAATAAAATGAAAATAGAAAATATATTTGCACAGAGACGCTAACAGAGGATTGAATTTACTTCGTATAGAATATACGTGATAGAAAGCATAGCCTATTTTCTTAAAGTAAAAGCGGTTTAATTTCCGATTTATCTATATGCACAGGAAAAAAAGGATAAAATATGGCGAAAAAGTACATTCGAAGTTTTCTCTATCTTGGCATAATACTATTGATATTTTTTGTGTATGATTTTGTTAATGTGTTCATAATGAAAGGAAAGTACAAAAGAATAATTTCATTGGCTGATAGGTTTCCCTCATATCTCTCGGATAGTATATATAAGTACTACTATGGAGTATCAAAAATAATGATGAACGAATATGATGATGGTGAAAGATGCTTACATGAGTATTTACATGAAATAACTGATACTACACACAATGCCGTATATTACTATTTAGGTTTATCAGCATATAATCAAAACAAATTTGAAGCGGCAATACCGTATTTTACCGGTTATTTAACTTATAATCACGATGATAGAGACGCATTGCATTTTAGAGCATATATGAATTCACAAATAGGGGATTTTGATGCTGCAATTCAAGATTATACGGCAATTATCAATATGGATCGTAATGCAGGGGAATTTTATTATGCACGGGGATTATGCTACAAGAAACAAGGCGATTTAATAAATGCAAAAAAAGATTGGCTTTCAGCAGCACAGTGTTCTCCGCCTGATGAATGGGCTCTGGTTAGATTGGCTGAGATAGAAAAAGAAAATAACAATCCTGCATTAGCATTACAATATCTCAAGCAGGCATATAAAATTGACAGAACGATTAAGTCGGAATGTGCAATGTTACTTAAAGAATTATTAGAGCTATATTTGATTTGTTGACAGGTTGTTTATTTGATATAAATGAGAGAAAATCGAAAGAAAGTGGGATGAGCGACATCATAGCAAATAAAGGAGATTATTATGAGTATTTATAGAAACACCGCTTTTTTAATTATTTTAATTATTTTATCCGTATCATGTCGAAGAAAAGAAACTGTCGATCCAATAGTTAGTGATGATAAAACGGCAGTAGAACAGACAAATACGAATAAAGATGAGATACATACTCATTACTCTGTAAATGAAAATGAAAAGATAGATAAAACGATAAAAGAAATTCACATGGATGCGCATTTCTTACCTGATGAAAATGGAACGCTTATTAAAGAAATTCCTCGTAATACTGAAATAATTTATAAACGCGTCTTTATTAAAGACTTTGAAATCGATCAGTATTGTTATCCGGATATACGCAAAGTATATGAAAACTATAATTTTGATAGCAACTATGTAGTATTACCTGATAATACAATGATAAAGAGTTTTAGCCTGTTACTTCTTGAGGAGAATAATGAACTAAAATGTTGGTTAAATATTGAATATGATGCAAATCAAAAAGGATGGATATTCCTTGGCAACACAGATCCATATAAAGATGATAATTGGGCGATAATTGGGAAATTAGAAGTAGATAATAAAACTATTTTTTTAAGAAAATACACTGGCGGTTTCTCGGTAGGTAGAAATCAACCTGCTTATGATAGACCTAGTTTGAATGGCTCTGTAATTTGGTACAGCGAACGGACGGATGATAATGAGCAGATTAATTTGTCGACTCTGTGTGTTACCAATGATACATTCCAAGGAGGATACTTTGATGAACATTGGGTTAAAGTCAAAGATTCATACGATAGGATAGGATGGTTTCCTGGAAATGTATTGGATGTTGAAAGAGGTGGACCTAAATATTTAAGTCCTGAAAATTGCATAAACTCATTGCTCTATGAACCATAAGAAAACCTAATATCCGTTTTAAGGTTGAGCTCTAGATTAAAAAAATGTTGGCTGTCGGTATGCTATGGATGAGGAGTAATATGTAAGCTTCTCTCCACTCCCTTGACAAAACCTCTTCTTTTCTATTTTATATCAGTGATATATATCATTGATATAAAGCAATGATGAAAGGATGGAAAAATTGTCAAAAACCGGTGAACATACTGCGGAAAAAACCGCTTTACAGTATCTATTGGAGCTTGCAAAACCCTGTAAGAGGCTTCTCGTCACTTCCGTGATTTTTGCCGTATTGGGCGCAGCTGCGGGAATTGTACCATACCTTGCCGTATCCCGCCTTATCATTCGGATATGCGCACGGGATTATACCCTACAGGCAATTTTTGTAACGGCACTTATTGCACTTGCCGGGTATCTTGGGCAACTCTGTCTGTCTACGCTTTCTACGATACGTTCTCACCGTGCGGCGTTTACCGTGCTGAGAAACATCCGTATGCAGCTGACGGCAAAGCTCTCCCGCGTTCCGATGGGTTTTATACTGGATACTCCCTCCGGTAAATTCAAAACAATGCTGGTTGATACGGTTGAAAAACTGGAATTGCCGCTTGCTCATATCATACCGGAACTGACGGCTAATCTGCTGATTCCTTTTTTAATGTTAGTCTATTTCTTTTATCTTGATTGGCGGTTAGCGCTTACCGCTTTTGCAACTTTTCCACTCGGTCTTATTTGTTATATGGGGATGATGAAGGACTACGAAAAACGGTATGCAAAAGTTCTTACAGCAAGTAAAAATATGGATGCCGCAACGGTTGAATACATCGGCGGCATTGAAGTGATAAAAGCCTTTAATCAAAGCACCGTATCATATCGGAAATATACTGAGGCAATAGCGGAAAATGAGAATGCAAAAGCGGAATGGTTTAAAAAGACCAATCCCTACTACGCTGCGGGAATTGCAATTGCTCCTTCCAGTTTATTAGGTGTGCTGCCGCTCGGCTGTTGGTTTTTCATACACGGGAGTATATCCGCCGGAAGTTTTATATCGTGTATCATCTTGTCGCTCGGTCTTATTGCACCGCTCATTCAGGCGCTGCGTTACACGGACAGTCTTGCAATGGTAGACTCTACTGTAAAAGAAATTGCGAAACTGTTGGAAGCGGAAGAGATGAACCGTCCGAAAAATGCTGTGCCAATTAAAGAAAATACTATTGCGTTTTCTCATGTATCGTTTGCATATAGCGATACGGAAGTTTTGCATGATATTTCATTTCAAGCGGTGCCGAATGGGATGACTGCATTTGTCGGTCCGTCCGGTTCGGGAAAATCTACCATTGCCCGCTTAATAGCCTCGTTTTGGGAAGCAAGCAATGGTTCGGTTATGATAGGCGGCTGCGATGTACGGAACATTCCGCTTTCGCAAGTGATGGAGCGGGTTGGTTATGTTTCACAGGATAATTATTTATTCCATCTATCCATTCGGGAAAATATACGGATTGGGAAACCGGACGCTACGGATGCTGAGATAGAACAGGCTGCAAAGAAAGCAAGCTGCCACGATTTTATTAGCGCACTTCCTCAAGGGTATGATACGATTGCAGGAGACGGAGGGAATAATCTTTCCGGCGGAGAGAAGCAGCGCATTGCAATCGCGCGCGCAATACTAAAAGATAGCCCCATCATTGTGCTGGATGAAGCGACCGCT
>CAJPTT010000252.1 GCA_905373565.1 uncultured Treponema sp.
CTGCCGTTACCGCCTGTACGGTTATCTCTTTTTTGCCGGGGCTTATACCGAGTATTGCTTTGCCTGTATTTTCGCGTTTCTTTGCCGTATGCGTCGCCGTAGTGCAGGCTGTCAACAATCCTGCTGCAAGCAGCAATGTGATTAACAGTTTTTTCATTATCTCCTCCTAACAAGTTGTTCCGCAGAAAAGGATAGTGCGGATATATTTTCGTAATTACCGGCAGCCCCCTTACTCCCAGTCTTCAAAATCCATGAAACATTCCCCTTCCGGAACATTCTGTATTTCAAGCCAGCCTTCATTATCTGTTTTTGCATAAATCTCGCCGTGTTTGATTGTATCGGAAGATACATAAACCGTTACCTTTCTGTTTGCAATAGGCTCGCCCGTGTTGTTATCTATGAATCGCGTTTTTATAAAATTCGTTCCGTTTAACTCCATATTGATCGTCCGTATCGTGTTTTTCCCCTGCACATACATTCTTTCTTGAGGAAGAAAATTGGCATCACGCTTGTACAAAGCGGTTATCGTGTAATAGGTGTCTTCATGCAGCGAACTTTTTACCGGAATAAATATCGAAAAATCCTTTCTTGAGTCAGGATATTGCGTATTATTATCCAGCATCAGCTCCGTATCCATATCTTTTTTATAAAAAATTCCGTTATGTGAGTACAGCCGAACGAATTGAGAACGCTCGTTGTCAAAATAACAGAGGGTTAAAGAAACTCCTTTCGGCGCCATTGACATTCTAAAGCAGCATTCATCTTCGCTGACGCGAGGTTTTGTATAGGCGATTATTTCATAGACATCGTGTTTTTCAGATTTTTCAAAATCGCTGCTCATATCTATCCATATTCCCTGCGGAAGAAAAACACAGGTTTCGGCAGTCTGTTTATTTTCTTGCGAAACATTCCAATCTCCGGCAGGAAGCGTAATGTGTTTTGTTTTTCCGATTATCAATGTTTGTTTGAATGTTTTTTCACGATTACTGAATTCCAGTATGATTTTTTTACCATTACAGTCATCATCAAGAATATGCCAACAGATATCATACACATGCTTATGTTGATTTTGAACGCTCATACACGATGAAAACGAAATCAATACGGTTAAAACTTTTAAATAGAAAAATACGTTCTTCATATATTATTCATCCTCTATATTTCCATTAATTTTACCAGCCGATAAACATCGCCGTTTCAATGACGCCTTCGCTGTTTTCTATGATGCCGAGTAGATCAGAGGGATTTTCTTATATTAGTCAATATCAAATTCATCCTCTGTAAAAATAGTGACATTTTGCGCAGAAACTCTGTCAACTTTTTGTGTTTTGAGTTCGCGATCACGTGTAACTTGCTGTATTTTATAAAGGTAGAGTTCGCCCTCCTCATAGCGAAAGAACATACTCAAGCTCCAATAAATATTACCATTTGGCGTAGAATGGGAAATAATAATGCCATCTTCAACCTTTTCGATTCCGTCAAAACCTGTGACGAAACCGGCCATATTTGATATAAGCGTGTTATACGTTTTTCCAACTCTATATGTTTCACCCGTGCTGATAATCTCCACAAGGCTCCTGCGATAAAACTTTTCCATGGCAAATTCAAAGTCATCGCTCAAAGGCGCAATGATCGATTTTGGCACCAGCAAAATAAGATAATCCTCTTTGCCATCATTATTGATATTCACCGGAATCACTTCACGAATCTCATAGTAATTTGCTATTTTAATATTCTTAAAACTAAAATGCCCCGTATATTTCAAATCCCACGCAAAATGTGTCGCGGGCTTGATTTCTGTGCTTAGTTCTTGCGCACAAAACGCAACATTCAACACTCCAAACACGCCATACAATAAAAGCACAATCTTTTTCATTTTTATTCCTCCTGTATAATTTTCCACTCTCATCGCTCAATACTAAAAGAGACGGGGTAGCCGTCCTGCCACTCGGACACATCCTCTATTTTAGGATCATATTGCCCGTAAGAATAGCCGTGAAATTCAATCGTCACGCGCGTATCATTCACCGCTGTAATTTTAAAAGCATCCGCATACCACTGAGCCACCGAAATAATACCATGCTCTTGTTTGCTGACCTCTTCAAGTGCATGCTCCAGATACGGATCGAGTAAATATCTCTTTTGCCTTTTCAAATCGTATAAAAATATATTTTCGTCATTTTTTTCGCGCTCCGTATAAATGAGCAGGTTATTATCCGTATCAGCAATGACCTCGCCGATTCCATAGTAATCAACTATTTTTACGCCGCTTGTCTTTTTATACAAAATATTTCTATAGCCTCCGTCAAAAAAAGTGAGCATAAAGTAATCATCGAAATCTACATTTTCGTAGCGCGGTAAATAGCGAGTATCATAAAGCGGCTGCCCATCTCGCATACCGTGCCGAAATACGTTTGTCGAGCCTAAAATAAATAACGTAGCGTCTTTTTGCAGCTGCGTTTGAATGCCGGGGGCTCGTTTCGCTCCAAGTAATACGGGCTTAAAAATGAGAGTATAGCCGCCTTTTAGCTCATATCGCGTCTCTTGCGGGAGCCCGATTCCGCTATACTTTTTTGGAGCGTGTTCAAGCGGATAGATACTCGAAGCGTTGAAAAACCAATCTTCGCTGTATTCGGTCAAGTCAATAACTTTAAGCAATTTAGATTCTTGCATTCCGTTTTCCGCCACCATGACAGCGGTCAACAGTCCCGCTGCAAACAGCACTGCTATCGATAGCGTTTTCATTTTGGTTCCTTCTTTTATATTTCAATTAATTCTGCCAGCCGATAAACATCGCCGTTTCAATGACGCCTTCGCTGTTTTCCACAATGCCGAGTAGATCAGAAGGAAAGAGATCGGAGGAGCAGCCGAAGAAATAGTCGATACGCCCGTCATCAATACGGATTATGAAGAGCTTTAGCGTTTCTAAGGCTTCCTCCCCGTATTCTGCACCGAATTTTTTTGTAATATAAGCACGAAGCCCTTTTTCCCGTGCAGGAAGGTTTGCAGCCAATGTATGGAAATCTGCAAGCCGTTTTTCTATTGCAGCGGAATCGTTTTTGTTACACGTAAGAGCTATATGCAAGGTATCGCCGTTCCACGGTATTTTACCCTCTAACCACGTGTCATACTGCCATGTGAATATGCACAACTCATCCGTCACCGTCTCCGGAACTTCCGCGAAAACCGGCACAGCTGCAAACAGTATACAGATTACTACAAACCCCAAAAAACGGATACGACTTTTTATTTTTAAGTTCATACATGACCTTTCAAATTTAATATTATCCGAAATAAAACCAACAGTTGCTTCTATTCTATTTATTATATCCTTATTTATTCCAGTATCCATAATTACCCCTTTCTCTTTGTTTCTAAATTTAAACTTTTATGGATACTTATTGCAAAAGGAATGGTAATGAGTGTTGCCAAAGCGTCTGCAATCGCCTGTGAATATATCACGCCGTTTAAACCGATAATATTAGGCAATAGTAAAATAAGCGGTATAAATACAATGCCTTGTCTTAATGAATTTAAAAAGACTCCGGCTAATGCCTTGCCTATAGATAAATACAACGTAGAGTAGGAAAATTGGAAGCCGAATGTTACAAACATAATGACACCGGCTCTTAATGCAGGAATTGCTATACTTGCCACATTGTCATCGGTTCCGAATAGCGCTACGATATTCGGTGCAAATATATAAATTATCAGTGTCCAAGCGATACAAAATATATTTGTCCATTTAATGCTCGCCTTTATCGCTTCTTTCACTCTTTCATAATTTTTAGCTCCATAATTGAAACCTGCTAACGGCTGCAATCCTTTCATATATCCGAATACGACATTCGCTCCCAGTGTTACAATTCTCAGAACTATTCCCATTGCAGCAATTGCTCCTTCACCATACAGAGAAGCCGCGGAAGATATTTTACTTATAGATATGGTTTGCAAGATTTGAAGCAGCAACAGGGAAATTCCTATCTTCAATATCTCGTGATACATCGTAAGAGTAGGTTTGAAGTAAGACACTTTTATTTCAATTAAATTTTTATCTCCGATAAAGTACATAACGTACATAAGACTTGTTATAACTCTCGCTATTAATGTTGCAATAGCAGCGCCCTTTACTCCCCAATTGAGCCAAAATATGAATATCGGATCTAAAATCATATTTGACAGAGAGCCTATCATCATCGC
>CAJPTT010000253.1 GCA_905373565.1 uncultured Treponema sp.
GGACTTGTTCATTAAATATTCGTATACTGTCGCTTAATTTTGATTACTTACTTAATTATTATCAAATAAGCTGATTGAGTTTTTCGCTGATAAATTCGCTCTTTTCTTTTAAGCCGATAGAGCCGGTTTCGAGCATGATGACGTTCGGCTGCTTCGCATCGAGTTTAACCCGCCCGGCCGACTCTTTTATCATGCGGAGCAATTTATCGATGGAAATCTTTGAGACCTTTGCAAAGGTGATACGCACGGTGCCGTTCCGCTCTTTAAGCGAGGCGATTGCGAGTTTTGCACAGATAATTTTGATTTCGGCAAGGGCAAGCAGGCTTTCAGCTTCTTCCGGAACGGGGCCGAACCGGTCGGACAGTTCTGCGTACAGCCTGTCGAGCTCCTCCGCGGTACGGACGGCGGCGATTTTTTTGTATATTTCCATCTTTGTTTCCGGCACGCGGATATAGCTGTCGGGGATAAAGCCCGTGTACTCAAGCTCTATGACCGGTTCCGTCTCAGGCTCGTAACCGGCGTTTTGCAGCCGCTCAACCGCTTCTTCCAAAAGCCGGAGATACAGGTCAAAGCCGACGGAATAAATATCGCCTGACTGCTCTTTTCCCAACAGATTCCCTGCGCCGCGGATTTCCATATCCTTCATCGCAATTTTAAAGCCGGAGCCGAGTTCCGTAAAATCGGAGATAACCTGCAGCCGCTTCATCGCAACCTCCGACAACGCCTTGTTTTCGGGATAGAGGAGATACGCATAGGCCTTTCTGTCGGAACGCCCGACGCGGCCGCGCAGTTGGTACAGCTGCGAAACGCCGTACATATCGGCACGGTCGATGATGATGGTATTCGCATTGGGGATGTCGATACCGTTTTCGATAATCGTAGTAGCAATAAGGACATGAAAGCCGCCCATGTTGAAGCGGCGGAAAATGTCTTCAAGTTCGGTTGCGCTCATCTGCCCGTGGGCGATATCGATAAGCACTTCGGGGATGAGCTGCTGAATTTTATACCGCGTTTCTTCGAGGCTCTCTACGCGGTTATGCAGATAGAACACCTGCCCGCCGCGGTCAACTTCAAAACGGATCGCCTGCGCAATTCTTTCGGGGTCAAACGGAGAAATAACGGTTTCCACCGGACGGCGGTTTTGCGGCGGCGTAGTTAAAAGGCTCATGTCGCGGATTTTTAGCAGGCTGATATGCAGGGTGCGCGGGATAGGGGTCGCACTCAAAGAGAGGCAGTCGATATTCGTCTTCATCTGCTTGAGCCGCTCCTTGTCTTTAACCCCGAAGCGCTGTTCTTCATCGACAATCATCAGTCCCAAATCTTTAAACTGTACGTCTTTCTGAATCACGCGGTGCGTACCGATAACGATATCAAGCTCGCCGTTTTTCAGCTGGGTCAGCACTTTTTTCTGTTCAGCCTTGGGAACAAAGCGGGAAAGCCGTGCCAGTTTTACCGGAAATTTTTGAAAGCGTTCCTGAAAGGTATCAAAATGCTGCTCCGCGAGGATGGTGGTCGGCGCTAAAAACGCTGCCTGCTTCCCGCTCATCACCGCCTTAAATGCCGCCCGCATCGCAATTTCCGTCTTACCGTAACCGACGTCGCCGCAGATGAGCCGATCCATCGGTATCGGTTTTTCCATGTCGGTCTTTACATCGGCAATACAGGTTAGCTGATCTTCCGTTTCCTCATACGGGAAGGCGGCCTCAAAAGCGGTTTGCCATTCGTTGTCTTTCGCGAAGGCAAAACCGGCGGCAGCTTTGCGGCGGGAATACAGGTCAATGAGCTTATCGGCGATATCCTCAACCGATTTTTTAACCTTGTTTTTCCGGTTTTCCCACGCCTTAGACCCGATGATATCCAGCCGCGGCGCTTCGCCTTCATTGCCGATATACCGCTGCACGAGGTTCGCCTGCTCGATCGGGATAAACACCGTTTCGTCCTGCGCGTACAGCAGGTTGATATAGTCGCGCTCATGCCCCAGCGTTTTAACCCGCTCAATCCCCTTAAACTGCCCGATACCGTAGTTGACGTGGACAACATAGTCGCCGGGGTTGAGTTCCACAAAGGTGTCGATAACCGAGCTTTTAACCTGCTTAACCGATTTCGGAATGCGCCGCCGCCTGCCGAAAATCTCATTTTCCTGAATAACGAGTATTTTAAGCTCGGGGATGCCGAAGCCGGAAGAAAGTGTGAGCGGCAGCACGGTGGCTTTAATATCCTTGAGCAATTCACCGATACGGAGCGCCTGCGCATCGCTTTCCGCAAACACAAAAATACGCCAGCCTTCCTGCTGCAAATGCGTTAATTCTTCTTTTAGATACACGATATTGCCGAAGAAACTGCGCGGCGGGTCGCAGTTAAACACAATCGACGCTCCGGTTTCGTCCGATTCTTTCAGCGTTCGGAGGAAAAGGCTCTGCGGATAGCTTTCGGTCAACTCCGCAAAGGGCAGCAAAAGGCGCTGCGGCATGGGATATTCGGTAATCAAAAGATTATGCTTGATGTCGTCATCGATTGCACGGGTGATTTTGTTATATAAGCCGTGATACTCCCGCTCCAGCGCCTCCACCGCGTTCCGCTGCCGGTCGTAGTCCATGTACAGGAGAACCGCAGGTTTCGCAGCGCCGTCGTGCAGATACTCAAGATAATCAAGGACGCTTGCAGGTTTTTCAAAACAGAGCGGATAAAAAAGCTCTTCGCCGCCAAAGGCGCGGTGTTCTTTCAAGTGTGCAATCAGCTTTTCCGTACCTTCGGCCGTAAATTCGGGCATCTGCGGTAAATTCCGTTCGAGCGTGGCGATCCGCTCATCATCCCAGATAACCTCTTTCATCGGATAGAGCGTCAGGCTGTCAAATTCTTCAACCGAGGCCTGCGTGTGCATATCGAAGGATTTTATCTTTTCGATAGTAGTAAAATCGAATTGAATACGGTAGGCGGTGTGTTGCGACCCTTTGTTAGCAGCGGCGCAGATATCGAGAACCTCACCGCGAAGGGCGAACTCCCCCCGGACGCTTACCCGCGGCACCCGCGTATAGCCCCATTGTATCAGCATCGAGGCTATTTTCTCCGTATCGATTTCTTTTCCTTTATAGAGGGTACAGGTAAGCGTTTTAAGGTATTCAGGCGGCGGCACCGGCGTTAAAAATGCCCTCTGGGTCATCACCGTTACCGTGTTTACTGTCGAGTTTGATGCTGCCGAGCTGGAGACCGCCTTTGCCGTCAAGCCGGACGATACCGCACTGGAGATTACGGAACCGGATGTCGATGAGCCGACGCAGAGTTCGGCTAAAACTTGAGCCCGCTCCGCAAATACCGGTGCGGAGTTTTGTACCGGCCGATATGCCATATTGCCCCACCACGGCAAAACCTGAGCTTGCAATCCCGCAACATCAAGATCGGCGCGGAGTTCTTCTATTTCTTTTTCCGTCGGGACAACGATACAAAGATTAGTGCCGAAACGGCGGACATATTCGGCTAAGAAAAAAGCGAATATACCGCCTGAAAGGCCGTGTATATGATACGGAAAACGCTCTTCCCTCAAAGAGGAAAAAGCGTCTTGCATGGTTTTCCATAAGCGGATACTGTCTTGTAATGTTTGTTCTTTCATCACCAATAATTCGTGTGGAGAGATATCTCACATGCCGCATCGGGATTGTTGATTAGCCGAAAACGTTGTCTTTTGTGCGCCGTGTTGTTACAAAACGGGATAGGTCAACGATATTTTTTACAATAATACGATCGCCGTACACCTCTAACCGTCCCTGATCGGCAAATTTACGCAGTGCATCACCGGTTGCCTCTGCCGAAAGACCTGCCCAGCGGGCGACTTCTTCGGGAGTAATGATAAAGGTACGCATCTGGGTCGAACGGTCAAGATCGGGCTGTGTTTCATCCAACATTAAGAATACGTCGCCGATACGAGCGATATTATCTTGTATCGTTAAAATCATGAATCGCCGCTTCTGGGCGTAAATACGCTTGACAAAGGTCTTTAACAGGCGCATTGCAATAGCCGGGTTTCCGGTTAACAGAATTTCAAAATTTTCCTTATTAAACTCGAGAGCAACGACATCGTCATACGCAATCGCGGAAGCGGAACGGGGAGAATTATCCAAAACAGCCATTTCGCCGAATATTTCTC
>CAJPTT010000254.1 GCA_905373565.1 uncultured Treponema sp.
AAAACACGTCAAGTTTGCTTTGTGCAAACTTGCGGATTATATGTACGCGTTCCGCGCACGAATGCAACAGTCTCCAAAATTGATATTTTGTTCGACTGTTGCATTTTAAAGAATGTTTATTTTCAGCGGTGCAAATAGCACCGCTGAAAAACACGTCAAGTTTGCTTTGTGCAAACTTGCGGATTATATGTACGCGTTCCGCACACGAATTGAATAACTTCCAAAGTTGACACTTTGTTCAGTTGTTCAATTTTAAGGAACGTTTATTTTCAGCAGTGCAAATAGCGCCGCTGAAAACTGTAAACCTAACAGTTTGCTCCGTATTCATCAAGAATACCGTTTTCTCCTAAATGCACAATCCGTGTGCAGGCTTTGTGTATAAACTCATAGTCGTGAGTAACGATAAAGATGATGCGCCCCGCTGCAAGGCTGCGAATAACGGCGGAAACCCGCACCATACTGTCGTAGTCAAGTCCGCTTGTGGGTTCATCAAACACAAGCAGCGGCTTAGCGCTTACCTGTCCTGCCGCAATAGCAACACGCTGTTTTTGTCCGCCCGAAAGAGAGCCGGGATGCCGTGTACGGATTTCCGTTAAATGCAAAGCGTTAAGCGCTGCTTCTACCGCAGCCGCCGATGCCGTTTTCAAACCGAATGAACATTCTGCCTCCACGCTTTCGGCAAAAAGCTGGTAGTTCACATCCTGCATCACCATATATGCACGCTGTAACCGTTCTTTCGGTTTAAGCGGTTTTCCGTTCCATAGAAAACTGCCGGATGTTTCCTTGTGCAGACCGCACAATGCACGGACAAAGGTTGTCTTTCCCGTACCGTTTGCGCCGGTAATTGCAATAATCTCTCCTGCATGGGCAGATAAAGAAAGATCATGGAGGATGAGGTTTTTCTTACGGTACAGTGAAACATTCTGCAGCTCTAACATAAGCGATGAAGGAGTTTCTGAGCGAATATCCATCGCCTTATTATGTAGAGAGAAAGGGATTTCTTCCTGCAAATGAATTGCCCGCAACCCCATCTCATGACGTGTTTCAGCGGAAAGCGACTTAAACTCCATCGGTGTGAATATGCGGGCAATACAGCCGTTTTCCATATATACGATTTTATCTGCAAGATCAGCTAAATAATACAGCCGGTGCTCCGCAACGATGACTGTCTTCCCTTGTGCTTTTATATTCCGTATGTAGCTTTGCAGCGCAGTAATCGATTCCGAATCCAAATTTGACGAAGGTTCATCAAGTACATATATATCGGGATTCATTGCATACACCGAGGCAAAGGCGATTTTTTGTTTTTCGCCGCCGGAAAGCTCAAAGATATTTCTTCCGCTCAAAGTTTCAATATGCAGCTCTTCGGCTGTTTGCCGTACCCGCTGTACCAGTTGCTCCTGCGGATAGCCTTCATTTTCAATACCGAATGCAATTTCGCTGTCAGTGTCAACATTAAAAAATTGTGTCCGCGGGTTTTGAAACACCGAACCGACCCGCTTGGCAATTTTATACAGCGGTAATTCGCCGACAGGCTGATTGGCAATGAGTACGGAACCGGTAAGCGTGCCCATATAAAAAGAAGGAATTAATCCGTTGATCAACCGCGTAACTGTCGTTTTACCGCAACCGGAACGTCCGCAGAGCAAAACACATTCACCTTTTTGTATCTCTAAATTGATATGATGTATGCCATCCGTTTCATTACCGGAATAGGTAAAAGAAACATCTCGTATCGTTATCATGACAGTATAAGACCTTTTTAAAATAGTAATGCCAACGCTGTATACAGTAAAAAGACCGCAGCGGTTATGGCATCTGCAAACCCAAATTGGGTCTGCACAAGACACGTTCGCGGATGGGGATTTTCGATACCGCGGGTAAGGGCAGCAATAGAAAGCTCGTCAGCTGTTTTTGATGCCGCTGACAGCAACGGCACGTAAATACACACAACGGTCATCACCGGCTGTTTCACGAATCCTGCAAGCGTCGGCGACACATCACGCATCCGCATTGCATCTTTAATATAGCGCCAATCTTCACCGATTGTGGGGAAATAACGGATCATTACTGCAAGCGGAATAACAATCTTTTTGGGAACGCGGAGCCGGTGCATCGCAGATAAAAATTCGTTCACCTTTGTTGAAGTGATAAACAAGCCGCCCATCATACCGCAGGGATATACCTTGTGAAACAGCCCAAACGCAGCCAGCAGTGTTGTCTTCAGTGTACCCGTCAGACCGGCTGCCCACAGTGTAAGCGCATACAAGAGCACATAACCGGCGATCCCCATTAGTGCACTGCGCCAATACCCGCACAGGATACCCATCACACCGATAAGCACGACAAGCCCGGCTCCGTATAAAAGAGACGGTGCAAGAGATGCGGCAATAACGCACAAAAGCAGTATAAAAAGCTTTGTCCGCGGGTCAAGAATGAGCATAAAAACCTTCTTTGATAATGGGTAATGTTTTATTGGTAATGTGTAATCAACCGGTACATTAATCCATTATCCATTACAAATTACTAATTATTACACAAGTCCTGCTTTTTCAAATTGTTTTTTCAGCATCTTGCTGCCTACCCATGCACTGAATGCTGCAACGAGCAAGGTTCCGCCGACAATCACGACAGGCATCCATGATGCTGCCGAGGTGTTCATGGTTTCAATGTAGGAAGCGTCGGTGCCTTTTTTCAGCATAGCGTGTATCCATCCGTCCCGGTCGATAAAAAAGATGAGATAGGTGAAGGTGTTTGAAAGCATAAACAGCATATACGAAAGTGCATTGAGTTTTTTATTGGTATAGGTGCCGATCCCTGCAACGATGTCGGCGATAATGCCCATTCCGATATTGCCGAGTGCCATCGACCAATGCATTCCGGTAACAAAAAAGACAAAGCCTAAAATGATGCCGAGGATGGTAATGCTCCAGCGCTTGTGAACCTTTGCGACTAAAAGCAAATACACCGGACCGCACAATAATGCACAGCCCATCGGCATATAAAACGTCAATACCGGATTAGGTGCAAAAAACATGCCGCCTGCCATTGTAAACACAATCATCAATGCGGTAAAAATACCGGTCGTGACCAAATCTTTTACCGATAACCCTTTTTGAGTATTCATATTTAGACCTCCAATACTATAATGTGTAATGCGTAATTTGTAATGTGTAATTACTCCAATTTATAATTCCTCATTAAACCTGTTTGGAAACTTCCGTTTCGGAACAGGGCGTTTTGCTATTAACTACGTTTTGATTCTTCATGTAGTTTTAAATTCCCTTCATAATCAAGATCGCCGTCCAAACCGAAGGCTTTGAAAATTGCATTCTTATCTTTTTTGTTTGCCGGATTATTTAAGCTGCCGCCGGCTGCGGGATAAAATGGAGCGTTTGATTT
Source organism: uncultured Treponema sp. (assembly GCA_905373565.1). Lineage (GTDB taxonomy): Bacteria > Spirochaetota > Spirochaetia > Treponematales > Treponemataceae > Treponema. The sequence continues at coordinate 3,403 of CAJPTT010000254.1, forward strand.
TGCTTTTATACATTCTTCCAATTTGTCTATCTCCAAGAAACAACCTATTAATTCCGCTCTGTAATTTTTATGATACCAATCTTCATCCTCGTATAGAGCATATTCTTTTAAAGACATTTCTTTATATATCAAGCCGTATTGAAGATAGGCAATATCTCTGTCCTGATAATTTATACTCTCGCTTGTCGATATCGGAGCATCATTTAAGTCTTGATACGTAACTTTTCTGTTTCCGATAATTTTATATTCGCCGTAATAGATATTGTTATCCATAAGGGGCTGTGCAGGGAGGGATAAGTTTTTTTCCAATTCATCAAGATCAATGTTGATGCTGTCGCTTATTTTATGATAGACCTTTACAATTAAAGCTGTTCCCATCAAATTGTTAAGACCGTAGTTTTTATTCTTTTTAAATTCGGGTGTTTTTCTTAATTTAACAATATCGATTAAAATTTTACCGAAGCCGTATTGCCGTCTTCCTATTTTAAAAGCAAAGATATCCCCTTCCTTATATTTTTGATGCTCTCTTTTTTCATTTTTAAAATTTTCCAAATCGGCTAAATCTTCTTTCGATGTTTCCTTTATCCATTTTTCAATCCAAGAATTGAGAGCCGAAGCCTTGCTTTCTTCCAACCTTTCGGAATAATATGTTTTTTGTGTGGTGTAGTTTCCTATGCAAACATGTCTGCTTCCAAATGAAAAATATAAGCCTATTCCTCTAAATGATTG
>CAJPTT010000255.1 GCA_905373565.1 uncultured Treponema sp.
GTCAAAAATATACATCCTTGTACATTTTTGACTGCGAGTTTTTTACAAAGCAAAAAACTCGCTTCTGTTTGGAACCACTGGCATCCGTGCCGGATCGAACATACAGTGCAATACCTTAAGCACTGTGCCCCGACGCAAGCGTCGGGGTTATTGATTTTAAAAACGCCGCCGCTTGATTCGGTTATGGATTGAGCGGCGGTATATATTTTGTTCTATGAAGATTTTTGTGATTTCGGGCTTTTTAGGAGCCGGTAAAACGACCTTTATTCAAGCGCTTTCCCAAAAAACAGGCATAGACTTTGCCGTTATGGAAAACGAATACGGCGAAGCAGGTATCGACGGAGTCCTTTTGAAGCGAGACCGATTAAAGGTGTGGGAGCTGACCGAAGGCTGTATCTGCTGTTCACTGAAATCCGATTTTGCTTCCTCCATATTGACAATTGCAAATACGTTGGCTCCCGAATATCTGATAGTGGAGCCGACCGGTGTGGGCTTGCTCAGCGCGGTGCTGAACAATATCGGTAAAATCGAATATGACCGCATACAGCTCCTTGAACCGGTTACCGTCGCGGATGTGCATTGTGTTGAGCATTATCTAAAAGAGTTCGGCGATATCTACGCCGACCAGTTGAAAAATACGCCGCGTATCCTTCTTTCTAAAATAGAAAACACTTCTGCCGAAGAATTAGACCGTATTACCGCGATACTCCGCGCAGTGAATCCTAATGCGGAAATCCTCAATACCCCATATCAAAATCAACCTGAAGAATGGTGGCGCCGACTGCTGCAAACTCCGCTGAATAAACAGCGTACCATAGTACTCCCTGAAAAAGATCACGCGCTTGATTTGGAAAATATCAGCTTTAGCGGCATCTCTGTCGATACCGTTAACGAGCTTTTGGAGCTGCTGATTGCCCTTTTGCGCGGATACTTCGGCGCTGTCTACCGCGCAAAAGGATTTGTGTCTATCGGCGGACAATGGACAAAATTCGATATTGTCGATAAACAATACACCGTTGCCCTTTGCGACCCGATGCCCGAAGCAAAAGCCGTGATAATCGGACAAAAGCTCGATCGTGAACGGCTGCGCAAAGCCTTTACTGCAGCTGCGCCTCTATCGTACCGATCGTACACAACAGCTCAAGGAGCGGAATACGGATCGAAGCGCGGGATGTCTTTTCCGTCTTTGTCTGTACGGTAACCGTTCCGACGGGACTGATGTGCGCCGTTTGCACCTTATATGGAACATCGACGATTAACGTAAATTCGGCACTGCGGAGTTCGGCTGCAAGCTTTTTTCCGTAAGCGGCGCCGATCAGCTCTTCGTATTCCGCAGGCGGTATCGCATCACCGGTAAACAACGGCGCCATCAGCATATCGATAAAATCACGGCTTTCTTGCGGCAGCATCGCTAAAAACGATGCAATATTTTCGGGCGAAAGTTTTACCGATGTTTGCTGTCCTTTCTTATCATACGTGATTACATCATCAAGTAATTCATGGCTCTGCGGTACGGTGCACACAAGGCGCAGCCCCATCGCTCCTTTTACGGTAACGTCTTTAACCGTTATACCCGATTGCGTCAACGCTTCCGTCAACTCTTCGGTATTAAATACGGATTGCCCGTCAACCTGCCCACTCTTCTGCTTCAGCAAATGCGTAATATTCTTTTCCAACAAACTGCTCGGTATAAATTCCGCAGTCAGACTATAATCCGCATTATCCCGTATAACGATGTGGGCAGAAGAAGAACAGGCCGCTGTAATGCAAAGCACAGCGAGACAGTATAATGTGCGAAATAATATTTTCATAGCAAAATCTCCTCTTAATTTTAGGGCAACCGCGCTAGAAATATTTTAAGCGGTTGCTTTCCTTGCTGTGCGAAATTTTATTCAAAATTTCGCACATTTTTTCCGGCAGACGTACAAACGCATGAGGCAGAGTATGTACAATCGCAGCCTCACTTATTCTGCGGGGCTGCTACAAAGAATCCGATGCTTTGGCACGGATATCAGGATGAATCCGGCAATTATCGGGCGTCCGCGAAAAAAACGGAATCTTTGATTCGGCAAAGAAAATTTCCTCCGGCTTCATAATACTGCCTGCAAAACGATACGTTTTTTTCCAGTACGGTTCTTGAATGCTCGAAATAATAACGCCGGTACGCGGTCCGTCCGATGCAGAATGGATAAACTTTCCCGCACCGATATAAATACCGACATGGGAAATACCGCCTGCGGTGTTAAAAAAAAGCAAATCTCCCGGCTGAATTTCTTCGTCAGTTATCCTTTTTGCATATTCGGCGATAGCGTCCGAACGGCGCGGCATCTGTAATTCCAGCACATCAGTCCCGTTGCGGCAAACAAACCCCGAACAATCCATTCCCTCAGCGGAACGCCCGCCGTAGCGATACGGAGTACCGAGATAATTCAACGCATTATTGACAAAAGCAATCCGTTGAGAAGCATTCGTCGGCGGTGCGGCAAAAAGAGAGTGCGTCGTGCACAGTATCAGAAATAAATAAAAAAGAGTTCGTATACCTTTCCAAATCATTTAAAATAGTTATACTAAAAATAAGAAAAAATTGCAATTTTAAAAGGCACTTCGATATCTGACGGATGAGAAGCAATTCTAATAGAGGGATTTAGGGGCGCCGCAAAATATATAAGCAAACATTATGTTGATAAAGGAGCTTATCGATTATGAACGAAACCTCAAAACAGCCGTGGGCATTCCTTGATGCATGGCGTGGAAAAAAATTTACCGGAGAATGGCCGACATTGCCGGAAATGTTTGAAATTACTGCAGAACGATACCCCGATAGGAACTGTTTAACCGTCTTTGAACCGGACAGAATCACGCTTACTTATCATGAAACGCTTACGGCAATTAAACAGTTAGCAGGATGGTTTACCGCTCATGGAGTAAAGAAGGGAACGCATATTGCCGTTTCCGGTAAAAATTCTTCGGAGTGGGCAATTGTCTATTTAAGTGCGCTGTATGCCGGTGGTATTATTATTCCTATCGACTATGGCTTACATACGTATGAAATCGATTCGCTTTTAAAAACGGCAAAACCGCTCTTTTTCTTTGTTGATGAAGAAAAATACGAGCACTTTTTTGAAGAAGCAAAAAAACAGGCCTACATCGGCGAAGTCTATTCTTTAAACAGCAACTATGCCGACCACTATGTATATAATTTGAAAGCTGAACCGCTTAAAACCAACTTCCCTTTACAAGAAACGGATACGGCGGCGATTCTTTTTACCTCCGGAACAATGGGCAACCCTAAAGGCGTTATGCTGTCGCACCGAAATATTGTTTCCGACTGTTACATTGCTCAATCACACTTAACGATCTTTGAAACCGATATTTTTTATGCGCTGCTGCCTATTCATCATTCATATACTATGGTGGCCGTCTTTATCGAAGCGATTTCCGTCGGCGCAGAAATCGTATTCGGAAAATCTTTGGTAGTATCCCGTATGATGCGTGAATTAAAAGAAGGAAAAATTACGATGCTTCTCGGTGTACCGTTGCTCTTTAACAAGCTTCTTGCCGGTATTATGAAAGGAGTGCGCAGCAAGGGCGTTTTGATATACGGCATTATCCGATTCTTGATGGGGATTTCGTACCTCGTTAAAAAGACAACGGGAAAAAATATCGGTAAAAAACTCTTTAAGAGCGTATTGGAAAAGGCAAACCTTACAACGCTCCGCATTGCAATTTCAGGCGGCGGGCCGCTTTCAAAAGAAGTATTTAGAGCATATAACGAATTCGGCATCGATTTTGTGCAAGGATATGGACTGACTGAAACATCGCCGATTATCGCGCTGAACCCGAAAGAACACTTTAAAATCGAAAGTGTCGGGAGTTACTTCCATCCCTACATGGAAATGAAAATCCTTGCCCCGGACGAAAACGGCCGCGGAGAAATCTGCGCAAAAGGGCCGATGATTATGCAGGGCTATTACAACATGCCGGAAGAAACCGCTGAGGTTTTATCCGAGGACGGATGGTTCCGTACCGGCGATATCGGGTGGCTCGACGATGAAAAATATCTATACCTGTGCGGACGCGCAAAGAACCTCATCGTTACCTCCGGCGGTAAGAACGTATATCCCGAAG
>CAJPTT010000256.1 GCA_905373565.1 uncultured Treponema sp.
TTTCCATAGAGATTAATCGACTGACCGTCTGCCGTCAGTGCCCGTATTTTGATGGGGGAAAATTGAAGTCGAAAAGCGTAAAGTTTTTCTTGAGAAATTTTTAATATACCTCGGTCGGTACCGAAGAAGAATAGCCCCTTATCCTTTAAGGCAAGCGGTTGACATGAAAAATAACCGTATTGACGTATATTGGCAATATTATATGCCTGTGTCGTTTCGTGCGCTATCTCGAATAAATTTAAATATTTTTGCGCCGCTATCCACAAAAAACCGTCGTCCGCATCGGCGATGCCGATAATGTGATTGGAGGAGAGCCCTGTGTCTTTTGTATATGTACGGAAGAGTTCTGTTTTGGGATCGAACCGGCAAATACCGCCGTCGTTTGTACCGAACCATAGATATCCCTTTGAATCTTCGCAAAAGGAATCAACTCGATTGGCAGAAATTCCCATGGGCTTATTTACATCATATAAGTACGAGCTAAAATCGTCTGTCTCCGGTACATACCGGCATAGACCTCTGTTCGTACCTATCCATAGCGTACCACGTCTGTCACGCTTGACAAAAAAGACAATATCATTACTCAGCGAATAGGCAACTTCTGAGTGGCGATATTGCGCCATGATCCCCTTTGTAGGAGAAAACCGGACAAGTCCCGCTCCGTACGTTCCGATCCAGAGCGTTTTATCAACGTCTTGATAAAGAGCCGGTATCAAAAAACTTGAAGTATCGGATATCCGGTTGTTATATAATGAAATAGGTGTAAACGAAGCGGTAGTTGAATCAAATAAAAAGAGGCCTTTGTTGGTACCTATCCATGCTTCCGTATCGCTGATAACGCTGATGGAATAAATGAGTGCGCCGTTTACTTGATTTTCGCCTACTTTGAACGGAAATTCTTCCGGCTCCGAATCGTCAAGTTTATATCGAACAAGAATATTATGGGAAGCTGCCCAAATGTAGTTGGTGCTGGATGCTAAGCAAGAGATTGTATCGTCAAGATGCGATAAGTTTTTTTGACTTCCGGCAGATTCGGTATACAGCGGTACTGCAATATCGCCTGAAAAACGGCTTAAATCCGCTATATTCAGTACATCCGCAGTTCCGACAAACAACATGTTATATTTGCTTATAAAAAGTGAAAATACGGTATTGTTGGTTAACGCTCCCAACAGATTCGGATTGGCTTTATATGGGGTTACTTCTTTTGTTCTTTTATTGATAACGTACATACCGCCGCCCCACGTCCCTGCCGCGATATACTCATCGGTAATAAAATTATTATAGAGCGTATATATCCGTGCATCCGGCAACGGATATACCTCATAGCTATTCTTGCCGGGCGTAATGCGAACAAGCCCGACGCCCCAGACGGAAAGCCAATAAACGCCGTCAGCGTCTTCAATAAAATGATACACAACCCCGTTTTTTCCTGGGCACCCTTCAGGAATGAGGCTGCACGGCTCAAAAGATTCCTCCGATTCATTGTATTGCCATACTCCGTCATACGTTGAAGCATAAATAACGCCGCGAGAGTCTTCACTGATCGACCGAATGGTATTATTTCCGATAAAAGAGTCGTGTCGGTGATTATTAAAAAGGGTAAAGGTTTTACAGCTGCCATCGCGGCAAAAATACAATCCGTTAATTGTTCCCACCCATAAGTGTTGCTTTGAATCGCGGAAAATCGCTGTAATTACATCATCGCTGATAGGAAAGTGGCTGATTGTTTCGGTTTTGATATCGAAGCGTTCCAATCCGCTGTACGTACCGAGCCAAAGTATATCATCGGTGTCCATATAAATGGTTTGAATTTGACTCGAGCGGATAGTGGTATTGTCAAAAGGGATATGCTCATATTTTTCAGACGTAATTCCATTATACTTAATGAGTCCTGAACGGGTAGCAAAGTACAGACAGTCTTGGCTGTCTTCCGCAACACCAACCACTGCATTAAAGGGGAACAGAGCCGGCTCGGTATAAAATGAAAGCGGTGTTAAATCCATACAAAACACCGAACCTGCCATTAAAAAAAGTATGCCAACGAATGTAATAAAATATTTCATATCCGCCCGTATTTTCCTTTTTTGATAAAGAAACAATCTTAGAATGAAATAGCAGTATGTAACTTCGCTGTACTTACCGTGATGCTGCGACCATAAATAAACTATAAAAATAATACTAATGAGAAGCGCTATCGGCAGAAGCGTTCTCGGAGAGCTTGGATGACGTTTCGGCAGTTTCCGTAGCGCCGACTTCGCCTGAATCGGAAGAGGCAGGAGTTGCGGTTTCCATACTCTCTGCAGCAGGGTTTTCAACGTCTGAATCCTTTTTCCACCATTCGGTTGCCGTTTCCGCTTGCTGAATCCGGGCATCTTGCTGCAAGCCGGAATCGCCCGGACTCTTATTCAGCCATGCAAGGAAAAAGGTAACGACAAAGAAAAGTGTTATCAGGGTATAGGTAGCTTTCGTCAGTATGTTACCGGAACGCGAACCGAATGCCGAATTTGATCCGCCCGAAAAAAGACCGCCTAAGCTGTCGCCTTCTTCATTTTGCAATAACACCAGTCCGACAATCAAAAAGGCAACTATAATAAAAAATACCAATAATGCAATGCTTATCCCGCTCATAAACAGATACTCCAGAAATTTAGTAAATTACCCTGCATTATATAAACAATCAGAAGCTTATGCAAGGCGCATCAGATATTTTTTTGCTGCAACATCCGATGCGGCTGCTATGGATAAAGTTTCCGTATGGAATTTTATCTCTTTTTGATGACATCAAATCCGCAATAGGGTACCAATGCTTCAGGTATTTTGATGCTGCCGTCCTTTTGCTGGTAGTTTTCGATAATAGCGACAAGCGCGCGGGACACTGCAATCGCAGTACCGTTCAGCATGTGTACGTACTTGTTTTTCCCGTCATCATCTTTAAACCGTACATTGAGGCGGCGGGCTTGATAGTCGGTGCAGTTGGAGGTAGAGGTAACTTCTCCCCATTCTCCGCCGTTGCGCCCGGGCATCCATGCTTCCAAGTCCCATTTACGGTAGGCGGGAGCGCCGAGGTCTCCGGTACAGGTATCGACAACACGGAACGCAATGCCTAAACCGGTAAAGATTTCTTCTTCGATAAGACGGAGTTTTTCGTGGATGGCATCGGATTCTTCGGGGGTACAGTACACGAACATCTCCAGCTTGGTAAACTGATGTACTCGGTATAAGCCCTTGGAGAACTGCCCCGCCGCTCCCGCTTCGCGCCGGAAACAATGGGAAAGTCCGCAGTACATCAATGGGAGCTTTGCTTTTTCGAGTATTTCGTCCGCATGATAGCCACCAAGCGTAATTTCCGCCGTGGCGACAAGGCAGGTACCTTCGTCTTCTATCGTATAGACATTCGATTCACTACCGCGCGGATTAAAACCGATACCGCGGAGAATTTCTTCTTTTGCGACGTCTGGGGTAATAAACGGGGTAAATCCGTGCTTGCGCAAAATATTCAGCCCGTACAATACCAACGCCTGTTCCAAAAACACCGCTTCATTTTTAAGATAGTAGAATTTTACACCGGCAACTTTTGTCGCGGCATCAAAATCGATTAAGTCGAGCGCTTCCGCCAGTTGCACATGGTCTTTCGGCTCAAAATCGAACTGAGGAACGATACCGACCTGCTTTACTTCGCAGTTGTCCGTATCTTCCTTGCCGATCGGCGCATCAGGGTGCGCTATGTTCGGAATCTGCATCATCGCCGCATCAAGCGCAGCTTCTTTTTCTTTTAACGCTGCTTCGGCAGCCGCGATTTCGGCTTTAATCGCCTTGCCCGTTTCAATGAGTGCATTGCGTTCTGCAGCGTCCTTCGCTTTTTTCATTGCAAGGGAGTTTTCATTCCGTTTTGCCTGAAGCCCTTGCAGCGCAGTTACCATCTCAGTCCGTTCGTCAAAGAGGCGGACGGCAACCTCCGCGTCAGCGTGCATAGCGCGGTTAATAATATTTTGTTTAACCGCTTCCAAATTATTTTTGATAAATCGATAGTCAAGCATACTGGATATTGTATGAAGTTTTGCTCACTTTTGCAAGCGTTTTCAAAATCTTATCGCGGGAAGTATTGAATAC
>CAJPTT010000257.1 GCA_905373565.1 uncultured Treponema sp.
CAGATATTCCGAAACTTTTACATTCCCGATAATAAAATAAAAAACCATACCGAGTGAAATAAGCGCCATTAAAATAAGTGTGCCGGAAAGGCCGTCTACGCCGTCGGTACAATTCGTCGTATTGATGGAAAACCACAAAATTAAAACGGAAACGATAAAGAACACAACGGGATGCACGGCAATACTCTGACTCATAAACGGAATCCAGTAGAAGATGGAATTGTTAAAGTAGCAATGAAAGAGCACACCCGTTGTAATTAATGAGAGAACCAAATCCAATGCACCTTTCCGGTATTCTCCCCACGGATTAACCGATCGGTCGTCAAGGTATCCGGTGAGCATCACAAGCCATGTTAAAACCAGCACGGCAATTTGAGTAGCCGAAGGGATGATCAGCAGAAAAATCATGATGACAAAAATCGTAATAAATACCACACCGCCGCCGGTAGGTTTCCCCTTTGCCGCTTCAGGGGCAATTCCGAATTCCTTTCCCCTGTCTTTCGGCAACCGGACATAAAAACGGGGTAAAATAAAGACCGTTAAGAAAAAACCTACGTAAAACGCAATAGAAATAAGTACGAGATATGACTGTAAAAGCCGCATAGGGCCGAAAACCGAAGAAAGCAGTCCCGATAAATAAAAAAGCATTGGATTAGTATATACAGCCCGTATAAAAAAAACAACCCTTCGCACATTTTACACATATTACACATATTACACAGGACAAGCACACCGAATATTTTTTCAAATACACTCGCAATTGACATTTAAAACGGAATTATCGAGAATACCTCAACGAGGTACTATGATACTACAAAAAAATACTGACCGCCACCGTTGGAATTTTTCACGATTCGGCGGTGTTACACAGATTCTCTTAAAAGATGCGGACGATATTACCCATCTGCACGAACTCGATTTGAAGTTATGGACGGTGCTGGCGATGCCGACACAGGGCATATTTCTCGATCCCAAAACGATTGCATTGCTTGACAGTGATTCCGACGGCTTTATTCGGCCGCCCGAAATTCTGGCAGTCGCCGATTGGATAACGGCACAGCTTTCCGATCTTTCTTTATTGATGGAGAAAGGAGATTCGATTCCGCTCGCGTCAATTAAGGATGATACGCTCCGTGATAGTGCACGCTGGTTACTGGATCATATCAAAAAGAATGATGCACAGGAAATTTCGATTGCGGATATAGAAACACAAAAAAAATTCTTTGATTCCCATACACCTGATTGCAATGCGGCGATACCGGCTGACGGTTCCGATGACGATAAATTAAAGCAAATTATCAATAGTGCCGTTGCTTCTTGTATTGCTAATGGTACATTTGCAGATGGCATTCAACAGCGTATCATGCAGGATTTGGTGACCGATGCACAAATCTTTTTAGCATGGCAAACATCGTTGCAAGAGGAAGGAATTTTACCGCTTGACTTGGAGCACACTCAAAAAGCGGCAGCGGCACTTTCCGCGATAAAAGAAAAAGCGGAGGATTATTTTTTACGCTGTAAGTTAGCCGAGTATGCACCCGATAAGGCAGCGGCATTATCTGCCGATGAACAAGTATTCAAACAACTGGCGTCCGAAAGTATTCATTACAGTAATGAGGCTCTGAATGCATTACCGCTGGCATCCGCCGCCGCGGATAAACCGCTGGCCTTGTTTAAAGGAGTAAATCCTGCGTGGAAGGCTCAATTGCAAGCCTTCGCAGAGGATGCCGTTACTCCGCTACTCGGCCGAAAAGAATATATTAGTGAGGATGAGTTTGTCCTCATCATGCAAAAACTGACACCGTATCAAGAACGTTTGAACAGTAAGCCCGATTCATCGGCAACTCTGCTCAGCGTCCCGTTTTTGCAAGCGCTCACAAACGGTGAAAAACAGGGGAAAGTTTCCTCATTCATTCGATATGCTTTAACCATCGAAAAAGAACGGGAAAACCTATCAAGCCTGGAGAAACTTATACTCCTGCGCCGCGATTTTGTTACATTGCTGAAAAACTATATCAGCTTCAGCGATTTTTATGAAGGAAAAGGTTCGGTATTTCAGGCCGGCGTATTGTATTTTGATTCGCGTGCTGCAGATTTATGTTTTGAACTTAATAATGATGCCCGCCATACAACATTAGATACGCTTTCCGGCGGATATTTGGTATACTGCGATATAAGCCGCAAAGGAGAAACGAATAAAAAAATCGTTGCCTTGTTTACAAACGGAGATAGCGACAACATCGTGATCGGACGAAACGGTATTTTTTATGACCGCACCGGTAAAGATTGGAATGCAATTGTTACAAAGGTGATTGCCAATCCGATCAGTGTTCGACAGGCGTTCTTCATGCCGTATAGGCAGTTAGCGGCCATGATCGAAACACAAATTGCAACACGCGCTGCTGCAGGCGAGGCAAAATCCGTCGATTTGCTTTCTAAAACGGCATCAACCGTCACAACCGCTAACCTAAAATCCGCACCCGAAACAGCTCAAAGCGCAGCAGCCCCTATAACTGCAAAAAAACTTGACCTCGGTACTATTGCCCTGATCGGCACTGCATTGGGCGGCATTTCCGCCTTAATCGGCAGTATTTTGCAAGCATTATTCGGATTAGGTTTTTGGGTTCCGCTCGGCCTTATCGGAATTTTGCTTTGTATTTCGGGGCCGTCGATGATTTTAGCCTCGATAAAACTGCGTAAGCGCAGTATTGCTCCGATTCTTGAAGCAAACGGTTGGGCGGTAAATATTCGCACGCGAATCAATATCCCGTTCGGAACTCAACTTACCAAACTTGCAGCCATTCCGTTCGGCAGCATTGTCGTTCCCATCGACCCATTTGCCGACAAGAAAAACGGACAAAAAGTTTTGTGTATCATACTCGGAATTCTGATTGTAGGCGTTGCTGTTTTCTGCTTTATAACATTCGGCTTGCATATCCGTTTTTCGGATATACCGGGATATTTGAAAAATATGCGGAACAAATAAGGGATGAAAAAGCCCTATACCTCCACCTTTTTTTTCAGCAGCCATGCCGAAACAAAAAAACACGCGATGCCTATCCCCAGTGAAATAAGCGTCGAAACGATAGGGACGTTAATAACCATACCCGGATATGATGCAATCTGTGCTGCATACTTAATACCGTATACGGTAATGGGACAATAGGTACCCAACGCCCGTCCGGCCATTGCCTCAATTCTTCCGGTCAAAAAGAGCGTACCGGTAAAGATAAGAATAAAGCCGACTATCCATACTCCCCGCATCCGTTTAATATTAAAGGAACGCATCACCGTTTGAACAGCAAGTGCAACATTTCCGATAAATATGAATGACACTAAAGAGGCGAACAGCATGAGAGCAAGGAGCGAAAAATTTTTAAGAAAAATAAGAGTAAGAATATCTCCCGCAACACGAAAAAACTGTTCACTCGTAAAACCGATATAATGATATGTCCAACCTATTCCAACTGCTATTGAAAAGACTCCTGAGACAAACATACAAATCATCAGTTCGGCAAGACCGCATAGGATTCTGCCGAGTAATATGAATTCGGTATGTACCGGCAGCGTCAGCATAAGATAGCTTTCATCGGTAAACAGCAATGTCCGTGCATAACCGCTGCTGCATCGAATAAATAGAAAGAGCGGTATAACCGTTAATACGATTACGGTGAGCACAAACCACAACATATAAAACCCGTTAAATATGTTTTTAGTAAAGGCTAAAAAGAGCAGCTCAACACCGCTCATACATGCCATAACGACACAGCTTAAAACAATGCTCGGCAGCCGTTGCAAAAAAGTATATTTAAAAATCCGTTTCATTTGTTCCCTCTTAACCGAAAATTTCGAGATACAACTGATAAATCGATTTTTGATGCGCTTCCCTCAGTTGTTCCGCATTACCCTGCATGGCAATTGTTCCATTGCGTAGAAACGCAACATCGGTAAACACATGTTCGACATCCGTAACAAGATGGGTACTGATGATAATCGCACTGTTTTCCGTCCATGTTTTAATGATTGTTTTGATAATCCTTTCACGGGCAACAGGATCCGTTCCTCCTAACGGCTCATCAAGCACGAACAGCTTTGTAGCCCGCGAA
>CAJPTT010000258.1 GCA_905373565.1 uncultured Treponema sp.
TCATAATATTGGTTACGCCGAAGATAATGATCGCCATACTGGGAGGAAAAAGGATTCCAAGAGAACCGGATGCAGTGATCAGCGATTCGGCTTCATCTTTCGAATAGCCGTTTCCGGTTAGAATAAGACTGAGCAATGGGCCGAGCGCTAAGATAGTTACCCCTGATGCGCCGGTAAAGGTAGTAAAAAAGGTAAGCACAAGCACGGAAGCAATAACCACGCCCCCTCTTATCCATCCGACGCTGGCGCGAACAAGTTCCATTAGCCGCTTGCCGGCGCTTCCTTCCGCAAGCAGACACCCCGCAATGGTAAAAAGCGGAATTGCCGCAATGCCGGTATCCGTTAAAATATGGTACATTTCCAGTGGGATCACATCGACATATCCGCCGCCTTGACTGAATGCCGTATACGTAATCCCAAGTAATACGATAAAAAGCGGTAACCCGAAAAGCCCCGCGGCAACAAGCGCCAGAATGAGCGGCAACATCAACGGGGCGCTTAAAGACTGCCAAAATGAGACGCACGTTATGAAAAACGGGATATCTCTCCCTAAGAGCGTATAAAGAATAACGGCAATCGAACCGCAGCTGATAAACAAACCGAAAATAAGCCCCACCAAAGAGGACACAAGCGCCCCGCGCTTTTTAAAACACAAAAAGAGCTGCGCAAAAAACATCAGCGGCAGCGCACCGAAGATAAACCGTACCGGCACTCCCCACACAAGATCGGCAGGGGCTATTACTACTAAGATATTCGGAAAACAGGCAAAAAAGATTGCCGTAAGAACGGCTATCGTTATACCGTTATTGATTTGACTAACAATGGTTTTCAGTCGAGCGGACAGTTTAAGGTTAAAGACCTCGATATTCAACTGTTTGTGATCTGCACTGGTAATCATACCTGCAAAACACGCAAAAATAAAAACGGCATGGATGATCACCCGCTCTCCGTCCAACACCGGAATACCGCCGATATCGTTAATGAGAAAAAATACGATCGGTAATATGATTAATATGCCGACCAGAAAAAGTACAAATATGTTGACAATCTTTCTCATATTGTTATCGCACAGCTATTTACGCATCGGAGCGATGAGTTTTTGAATATTTTGATACATATCCATATCAAATGCATTCGGGAAAGCTCGATGGATATCATTAATATTCACGCTAAATTCTTCTTCCCATTTTTTCAACTCTTCTTTAGGAGGGCGAATCATCGTAACACCGCCGGCTTCCATTTTACGTACGCAGTCGGCATCAGAAACGTCAAGCGCATCGTTAAGCCGCTTACGGGCTTTTTCCATTGATTCCTTCATAGCGGCATGGTACTTTTTAGGAATCTTGTCCCATGAGGCTTTTGAAATAACGAAACTGGCCATAACGGGACACAGTTTTGTATCAAGCGCATAGCTGATATCTTTGTAATATCCTCCTACATAAGTTAAAAGATGCACTGCAAAGAAACCGCTGATGCCGTTCTTACTTTTCAGCATTTGAGAGAATTTTTGAGCAGAAACATCAACTACATTAAAGCCGCTCAATTTGAAACTATCACTTAAAATAGGGCTGTCCAAGCCTGCAACCGCTAATTTTATTTTCTTTAATTCTCCGAGTGTTTTGTAAGGTTCTTTCGTATAAAAAGAGAGCCATCCGACATTTGACCATGCAATTAACTCATAACCGGCTGCATTAATTCTTGATTCTATTTTATTACCGTATACACTGAGCGCTTTGTCGAGTTCTTGCTGATTTTGAAGCAAAAAAGGCAATGCAAGCGTGTAGATATACGCATCGGGAACCAATTCATGTAAACCGATCATCGTAAATATTGCTCCATCTAACGGAGCCTGCTGACCCGGACGCGCAGCTTTGAGTTTTTGAATACCCGCTTTTTCCCCGCCAAGAGTGGTCATATTATAGATTTTTACCGTTACCTGCCCGTCGGTAATGTGATTCCATTCCTCGGCAACTTTTTTAAGCTCAATATCCCACGGAGAACGAGACGGAGCAACGGTTGCAATCTTTAATACGATTTCTTCAGCGCCGACAAAAGCCGTTGAGATAATAAATAGGGTAACAAATAGTGTCAAAAATTTTCTCACGATTCCTCCTTAATATATAACCGATATAATGATAAACTAATCGCCCAGGAAATAATCACCTTTCATCTTTTGCAACCAACGAGCTTTTTCTTGGCTGATGGTAATGGTAAGCTTATTGTTCGGCTGAGTTGCCGGATCAATTTCCAATGCTTTGCGTAAGGCATCGTCAAAACCGGCGCTGTCCTGTGCAGGGACGCAAAACGACTGCGCATAAAGGACATAGACTGACGGTCGCTGCCCGCCGCTCAACTCCAGCGTTTTCCGATATGCGTCTTCCGCCTTATCCGCCCCGCCGCCCAAGGACTCAGGAGCCGCAGCATAAAAGGCCGCAAGCGTTTCCCAAATAGCGCCGTCGTTAAATGCAGGATAAAGTTCTACCGCCCGTTCAAGCATCGCTACGGCGCCCGAAACCCTAGCAAACACATCGGTATCCATCGGATCAAGCGAGAATGCCCCAAGAATGCCGCAACTTGCCCAATAAAGCGATTCAACGTCAACAGGCTTACAACGCAAAAGGAAATCGCTTTTATCTTCCGTATAGTGAGCCATTGCTTCGGAAAACCCCTTATACGCGCCGTCGAGCGATTGCATCACATAATCGGCTCCGCGGAGATAAAACTTTTTTGCCCGTAAATACTCAAGATTCTTTTTTTGAAACTGAGTTTCCGGAATATAATCGGCGGGCGTTTGAACGAAAGCATTAGCATACATGATATAGAGGGACCCTGACATAATAGCCAAACCGCGATGTTTAGGGTTACTCAGATGCAGTATCTCATACGTTTTTAAGACGGTTGGAAAAACTTCCGCAACCAACCTTACGTCATCTTCTCCGGTGAGCGCTGCTGCCGCATCAATTCCGCCCGAGGTTTCGCTTTTCGAGGCGGGAAAAGGGGCGAGCGTATTCGCGATGCCGTTAAAAGCAATCTTTTTAATAGAACACCCGCTCAATAACAGGAACACTCCTGCTATGCAAACATATATTCTTTTTAGATTTGCAATCATAAGAGGCCTCTCCTTCTCTGTTGTCGTTAAACAGTTAATTCTTTTTGCCATTGATGGATAAAAGCTTCATAAGCAGCGATGGTCGCGGAAAGCGCAATTTGCTGTACAGAACTCCGCCCTGTGGCATTGTTACCGTCCAAAACATACAACGAATCAAGAATACCTTGTATATCATCGATAGTACAGCTCATATCGGCAGTTCTTCGCCTGACAAGAAGGCGAGTTTCATCATCAAAGACCTCTTGATATTTTTTATCTTCCCAGTCAGTGCTCTCGGACATAGAGCTGATTATAGAATTTTTTACCGTGGAATGCAATACAGGCATCATTATGTTTTTGTGTAAATGAATCGGTAATTAATGCCGACCTAATTACAACAATACTCTTTTTAGATGTTCACAATATCCTCAAAAAAGTATAAAATACAAAAGATTGTCGATTATCTTGAATGGACGAAAATCGGTAATTGCGAGAAAGAGACGTCTAAAAACCAACCAAGTTTTTAGAATGTACCGGGAGTAATAGACAGGGTGTTTCTTAAAAGTCTTGAAATATTCGGATTTAAATCGTTTGCGGATAGGACGCGGATAGAGTTTGCGGAAGGTATTACCGCCTTGCTCGGCCCGAACGGCTGCGGCAAAAGCAATGTCGTCGATGCGATGAAGTGGGTACTGGGTGAGCAGGCGTCAAAAACGCTCCGTGCGGAGAAGATGGAAGACGTTATCTTTAACGGCACCGAGTCGCGAAAGGCGCTCAATGTGGCGGAAGTTACGCTGACTATCAGCAACGAAAACGGATTATTAAATCTTGAAGTAAGTGAAATTGCTATAAAGCGCCGCCTCTATCGGTCGGGAGAAAGCGAATATTTTATCAACAATACGCCGGTGAGGCTCAAAGAGCTGCGGGAACTTTTTTGGGATACGGGTGTCGGAAAGGCGGCGTATTCCGTTATGGAGCAGGGAAAGATCGACCAAATTC
>CAJPTT010000259.1 GCA_905373565.1 uncultured Treponema sp.
AAACGCGCAAGTTTCGGACATCGTGCAAAAAAATCTTGAAGCTTTTAATAGCGATTTTTTTTCGGCGGAAGCGCCCGCCTATCCCCAAGCCTTTGAATTCGATATCGACAGCAGCTCGGTATACGAGGATACCAATCATATCAGTTTTTTATTAACTGTGTACGAATATACGGGCGGAGCACATGGGAGCACCTATCTTATCCCGATAACGTACAGCAAGCAGACCAAGAAGCTCCTCTCATTGGAAGAAGCGGTGCAACCGACTCGGAAAGATTGGCTGACAACTCTTTCAACCGAGGCGCGTAAACAGCTGAATGCACAAGTTCAAAAACAGAAATTTTCATCCGACGAGGATTGGATTAACAAAGGCACTGAACCGACAAAAGAAAATTTTGCAATCTTTAAGCTTGAAAAAAATTCCGTCCGTATTATCTTCAGTCAATATCAAGTCGGGCCGTATGCTTCCGGTATGCCGGAAATTGTTGTTCCCCGTTCGTTGTTTAAGTAGATTTTTACAGCGTAGATTTTTTATAGTATTATGATATGATGCCGGTATGGATCACGTATATTCGATACAAGAGATTACCGGTATTATCAAATCGCTTTTTGAGCAAAATTTTACCTCCCTCCGCATCGCGGGGGAGATTTCCAACTGCCGCCCTTCAAGCACCGGGCACCTCTATTTTACCCTAAAAGATGAAAAAGCCGCACTGCAAGCGGTTATGTTTAAAGGCCGAACATGGACGCTCGGTTTTGAGCCGAAAGACGGACTCAAGGTTGTGGTATCAGGTTCGCTGTCGGTATATGAGCAGCGAGGTTCATATCAGATAATTGTTGAAACGATGGAGCTTGCCGGAGAAGGCGCTATCTTGAAAATGCTTGAAGAGCGGAAGCAGAAACTTGCGCGGGAAGGCCTTTTCGACCAAAACAGAAAGCGCCCGCTGCCGTTTTTCCCGCTCCGTATTGCCGTGATTACCAGCCCAACGGGCGCCGCCCTGCGCGATATCCTCACTGTACTTTCGCGCAGGAACCGCACGGTAAGTGTTACCGTGCTTCCCGCTCCCGTGCAGGGAGCGGAGGCGGCGCCTGTGCTGGCACGACAGCTGGAAACCGCCAATCGGTATAAGCTCGGGGAGCTTATCATTATCGGAAGAGGCGGCGGCTCTTTGGAAGACCTGCTCCCCTTCTCCGATGAGGCTGTTGTCCGTGCCGTTGCCGCTTCGGACATTCCGGTTATCAGCGCAGTCGGGCATGAAATCGACTGGGCGCTCACCGACTTTGCTGCGGATATGCGCGCACCCACGCCGTCTGCCGCTGCCGAGCTTGCCGTACCGGTCTTAGACGAAATCACCGAGACCATTACTCAAATACAATCCGATATGCTGCACAGTATCGGCCGCGCAGTGGAAAGGATCCGACTTACGATTAAAGGTTTTACACCGGAGTCGCTTGAGATGAAATTCCGCCGCATCGAGCAGCCGCTTTTGATGCGCCTTGACGATGCAAAAGAAAATCTGCTGTACACAATGCAGACGCGGCTGACTGACACAAAACATCGGCTCGCTTTGCTGACCCGAACCATTGAAGGGGCAAACCCGCAGGAAATTCTTAACAGAGGGTATTCTATCGTTTACAACCGACAGACGGGGCTCGTACTCCGCCGTGCGCAGGATGCGGTAGCTGCCGGAGAACTCCGCATTAAGCTCGCCGACGGCGAAATCGAAGCCGCTGTTCAAAGCTAAGAGTCTATAATAGCGTATGGAATGACCGCAAGAGGGCTTGTAAAAGGCCGTTTTTTTTTCTATACTCACTAAGATACAGGCTGTTTAAGAAGCATAGCTGATATGCCGATATAGGCAGCATAATCTTTTGATCCGTTAGCTCAGGTGGATAGAGCGGTTGCCTCCTAAGCAGCAGGTCGCACGTTCGAATCGTGTACGGGTCATCTTCTAATTAGGAGGTTGGTATGATTGCGCTTATTATTGGGGCAGCAATGATTCTCTTTACGGTTTTTGCAGCGCTTCCGCCGGAAACTGCCGGTTTCGGACTCGGCTGGGGAAAAGATATTCTGCTCTTTTTGCGCGGCGGCTTACCGATTTTTACAGCCTTTGTCGGATTAATTGCCGTATTCATCGGTATTGCGGACATTAAAGACAAGCAAGATGCAAGAAAAGAAGAAGCGGCGATGAAAGTAGGAGAAAATAAAAACGAATAAAGTTCTGCGGGTTGACTGCATAGCTGTTTTTTTGATATAGTGTTTTACCCACATTATCTGCAATAAAAATATATAAGGTACACAAAAGATGAAGACAATTTTTTATAAAGAGCGTGAAATACCGCGGAGCTGGTATGTTATCGACGCTGCAGGAAAGCCGCTTGGGCGGGTTGCTGTAAAAGTTGCTGCAATGGCTCGAGGAAAGCACAAGGCTCTCTACGCACCTCATCAGGAAGCCGGTGATTATATTATCGTTATCAATGCCGATAAGGTTGCCGTTACGGGGAATAAAGACAAAGATAAGATGTATCACCATCACACAGGTTTCCCCGGAGGCCTCAAGTCCGTCAATTTTAACACCCTTATCGGGAAAAAGCCGACCGAACCGCTGTATATCGCGGTAAAAGGTATGCTGCCCAAAGGCCCGCTCGGGCGTAAACTGCTTAAAAATGTGAAAATTTATGCAGGTAGCGAACATCCGCATGCGGCACAAAATCCTGTTGCGGTAGCGTTATAATTTTAGGAGAAATGGTTGTGAAAAATATCGGAATAGGAACAGGACGAAGAAAAACCTCGGTGGCACGGGTTTATATCCGCGAAGGGAAAGGTTCGGTAACCGTCAATAATAAGAACATGGACGATTACTTTGCCACTCCCGAGCAGGTTCAAATGGCAAAACGGCCTTTGTTTGTTACCGGCAGTGATACCCGCTATGATATCATCATTACCGTATATGGCGGCGGTTTAAACGGACAGGCAGGCGCTTGTTCACACGGTATTGCCCGCGCACTTGCACAGGTAGATGCCTCTAACCACAGCTCACTTAAAGCGAATGGCTTATTAACTCGTGATTCAAGAATGGTTGAACGCAAAAAGTATGGCCAACGCGGTGCTCGCCGACGCTTCCAGTTCAGCAAGCGTTAATCCTACCCTTATTGCGGTGGAGTATACATCCTCGGAAACGATCAAACTGATACTCTCCGGGGATGTTTCTATCGTAAGTCGGCTTTGTTACTTTGATGAACCGCTTGCGATAGAGGAGCTTCCACTCCCTCTTACAGAATCCCAAACAGAAAATCTCTATCAGGCAGGCCGGCGTTTCTTAGCTGAAAAACAAGCCGCTGCTTATCTTAACCGTGCCGAACATTCCTCTTATCAGCTGACGGTCAAATTGCAAAAAAAAGGCTATATAAAAAACGAATATCAACCTGCATTGGATTATTTACGTACCGAAGGTACGCTTGACGATTCCCGCTTTGCCGGTGCATATTTACATACGAGGAGCCTTTCAAAAAAAGAGGGGTATGCGCGCCTCTTTTCGGAACTGCGTAAGCGCGGAATCGCTGCGGACACGGCTAGGCAAGCGCTCAATGATTTTTTTGCGGAGATTGACGAAGCAGAACTATGCGCAGGAGCAGTGCGCAGCCTTATCCGCAAGGGCTATACCGACCAAAAACTCTACAGCGCGCTTCAACGGAAAGGGTTCCCGTTCTCTATGATTAAACGGTGTATTGTACGCCTTTCCTCCGCTGCATCATAAAACTAAAGGGGAAGCTATGAAATTTTCAAAATATCCTTTCCGGTTTATTATTATTGCCTGCCTTTGTGTGCAAAGCGCCTTTCTGTTTGCGCTTGACGTTCCGCCGCTAAACGGTCCGGTCAATGATTACGCACATATATTCAGTGCAAGCGAAACGCAGGAACTAAATGCATATTTATATAGTATTGACCGCCAAAGCGATTTACAGATAGCGGTATTGACCATTCCTTCGTTGGAAGGCGAAAGTCTTGAAGATTACTCCATCCGCGTTGCGGAAAAATGGCAGATCGGACAAAAAGGCAAGGACAGCGGCGTTATCTTAGTAATTG
>CAJPTT010000260.1 GCA_905373565.1 uncultured Treponema sp.
AGAAGAATAAGCGGAGTATTGAAGCGCTGGCGAGTGAGGTCTCTAAGTTCAAAGTTTAAGCTTTAGCTTTAACCTTCACGTTACTTTTTCCGGCTATACGGCGTATTTTCCAGCGGCAGCTTTGTTCTAAAAATACCGTCGCGGTTGTAATACGCAAGCGCTACCGCAGGCGCTGTCGGGATACTGGCAATTTCGCCGACTCCTTTTGCGCCGCAAGCAAGCTCATTATCGTTATGTTCGATAATATCAACCTTTATCGGCGGTACCTGCGGCGCTTTAAACAGGCCGAGCGTACCGAACTTGGCCGTCGGAACACTCTTTTGCAGCGGATAGTCCTCCGTCAGCGCATACCCGAGGCTCATCACGACACCGCCTTCGATCTGTCCTTGCAGCGAAATCGGATTAAGCGCGCGGCCGACATCGTGGGCGGCTTCCACATACGCGAGTTTTCCTTCTTCATCCAAATCGATGAGGTGCGTTGCGTATCCGTACGCAACATGACTTACCGGATGGGGCTTGTCGGAACCTATTTTGTCCGTCGGATAGGTATATTCCGCAAAAAATTCTTTGGCGTTCAAGGCGGTAAACAGCTCGGGCAGTATATCCTGATGTTCGGATAGCATTCCCATCTTGCCGCGTTTATGCAGTTCTTCTTCAAGCGCTTTTTTTACATCGGTAGCCGCTATGCGGGTACTTTCACCGGTAAATACGGTTTGACGTGAGGCGGTGGTATTCCCTGCGTCGGGAGCAAATTTTGTGTCGGGCGTTTCGTAATGCAAAAGACTACGCGGCAACTCAAGCACTTCGCTGACAATCTGCAACAGAATTGTGCCGACCCCCTGCCCGATACAGGCCGCGCTGGAATAAATATGTACGCCGTCCGCTTGAAGCCGCAGGGTTGTCCGACCAAAGTCCGGGATACCGACCCCAAGCCCCGAATTTTTAATAGCACAGGCAATACCGGCTTTCGGATGCGCATCGTAATACGGCTTTACCGCTTCGAGGGTTTGCACAAGAGCGGTTGAATCGTCGGCATATTGACCGTTCGGCAGAACCTGCCCGGGACGGATTGCATTCCGGTAGCGGATTTCCCACGGACTGATGCCGACCTTTGCCGCCAATAGATTGATGCACGATTCAACGGCAAAGCAGCTCTGTGTTACGCCGAAGCCTCTGAATGCGCCGGCCGGCGGGTTATTGGTGTACCACGCGCAGCCAAGTATGTCGATATCTTGATAGTTATACGGGCCTGCCGCATGGGTACAGGCACGCTGTAGTACCGGCCCGCCGAGCGAGGCATAGGCGCCGGTGTCTGAATGGAGCACAGCTTTTAAGCCGGTTAGGTAGCCGTTCTCGTCGCAGCCGAGTGTAAAATCCATCTCCATCGCGTGCCGCTTCGGGTGGATAATCATACTCTCTTTTCTGCTTAAACTCACCTTGACGGGTCGTCCAGTCTTTAACGCAAGAATTGAGGCATGGTGCTGCACGCTCATATCTTCTTTGCCGCCGAAGCCGCCGCCGACCATCTTGGCGATAACCCGCACCTTATCAATCGGTAAGCCGGCAGCCTCTGCGCATTCCCGCTTTGTTTGGTACACACCTTGATCACCCGAATAGATGATAATACCGCCTTCTCCGTCCGGCATAGCCACCGCCGTTTCCGGCTCCAAAAAGGCATGTTCGGTGGGAGGTACGGAATAGTGATGTGAAACAACATATTTCGAATTTTTCAGCTTTTCATCGGCATTGCCGCGTACGAGGTGTTCTTTTGAAAGAAGGTTCCCGCTTTCATGAACATGAGGTGCATCTTCCGCCATTGCTTCCGCTATGGAGCATACGGGCGCTAATTCTTCATATTCGATTTTTACCGCTTTTTTTGCAGCCTCCAAAATTTCGCGGCTTTCGGCAGCAATCAGAACGATGGCATCCCCCAAATAGTGCGTCTCTTTGCCGAGGGGAATAAGCACATCCCAGTCCTTTTTCAAGTGCCCGATTTTTTGCATGCCGGGGAGATCTTTCGCCGTCATTACGAGATGAACGCCGGGCATCTTTTCAGCTTCTTCGGTATTGATAGATAGCACCTTTGCCCGCGGGTATGCAGTGCGTACCGCGCTTCCGTACAGCATACCATCCGGATACATATCATCGGCATATTCAGCTGTACCTGCGGCTTTCGCGTATGAATCGACACGGAGCGCGCTGCTTCCTACAGCCGCTTCGCTTTTTCCTTCCGGCACGGGCGTATTCTCGCGGAGCATCTTGGCCGCCAATAAGATGGCTTCTTCAATTTTTACATAGCCGGTACATCGACAAATATTATTACGAATAGCTTGTTTTACATCTGCCGGAGAGGGATCGGGGTTTGTATCGATAAGCGCTTTTGCGCAAATAATCATACCGGGAATACAGAAACCGCATTGTACCGCGCCGCAATAAGCGAACGCATATTGATACACGGCAAGCTCGCGTTCGGGGAACCCCTCAAGCGTTGTAATTGTCTTTCCCGCTAATCGACCGGTTACTTGAACACAGGCCTTCATCGGCTTTCCGTCTATTAAAACGGTGCACGTGCCGCAGGCACCTTCCATACAACCGTTTTTAACGGAAGTTAAGTGCAGCGAATCGCGTAAAAAATAGATAAGTTTTTGATTTTCTTCGGCTTCAACAATCCGGCCGTTAACGGTTAATGATACCATAGCATACTCCATCCGGAAGGATATTCCATTTATCGTCAGTACCTTAAACGGATACTCTAGGGGATCTCTAAAAACTCGGTTAGATTTTTAATTTAAGTCTTTATATCATAATGACTTAAATTAAAACATCGCAAATTACATCTAAGGAAAACCTCTAAAAACGGATTCGCAATCCGCGTTAGCGGATACGATAATTATTCCTTGCAGAACAAGCCGATAGGCTTGCAGTTTTTAGAGGTTCCCTCTAAACTATCTGACGCTACTGTATCAGTATAAGGGATAAAAATGGAAAAATCAACAATAAAAAAAGAAAATTAGGGCGCCAAAAAAATAGTTTGATTTGTGCGGAACGGTTAATATTTCCAAGTTCTATGTTGGAAAAATCGAAAATCAAATCTATCATAGTCCTCAACGGAGATTGTTTTCTTCCTTAATATAAAGGATTAGTATAAAGGATTGTGCATTTGTGTTATAATTGAGCATCTCTAAAACTTAGGTATAGATTTTTAGAGGTTCTTATTACCCATTACATCACAGTACCAATTAGATAAGGCGCCATATGAACTTTTCACGAAAACTGCCGATCGGCATACAGAGTTTTAAAGATTTGCGGAAAAAAAATTTCCTCTATGTTGATAAAACGGAATACCTTTTTCGACTGGTAAATAACGGAAAGGTCTATTTCTTAAGCCGTCCGCGCCGGTTTGGAAAAAGCCTTTTCCTTTCAACATTCGCAGCATATTTTCTTGGCCAAAAAGAACTGTTTAAAGGCCTGTATCTTGAAAAAGCCGAGGAAGAACAAGCAGAGTTCGAACAACGGGCAGCATGGGAAGCATATCCGGTATTGTATCTGGATTTTAATGTCGGAAAATATACGGATACGGGCGCTTTAAATGAGCGGCTGCATGTTATGTTATCTGAAGCGGAGTCTTCATACGGTATTGCGACAACGAAAGAAGCCCAACCGTTTTTTGCTTCACGCTTTGAAAAACTCCTAAAAAACGCATATCAACAAACCGGCAGACAAGTGGTTGTTCTGGTAGACGAATACGATAAACCTCTCCTGCAAACGATGGGTGTAAATGAAGAACTGAACGAAGACTACCGCAATATGCTCAAGGCCTTTTACTCCGTGATTAAAACTTGCGATCAATATATCCGCTTTGCCTTCCTCACCGGCGTTACCAAGTTCAGTAAAATCAGTATTTTTAGTGATTTGAATAACCTTGAAGATATCAGCTTGCGCAATGATTATGCAGGAATATGCGGCATTACTGAACAGGAACTTGAGCAGAACTTTGAACCGGAGATAGAAGCATTGAGTATAGCAGAAGGTTTGACGAGAAGTAAAACGCTTGCAGCCTTGAGAAG
>CAJPTT010000261.1 GCA_905373565.1 uncultured Treponema sp.
CGTCCGGAAAACTGATCGTTTGCGGTTTTAACGATAAAGCCGGAGAATGCGGGTTCAGGATCGATTTTGACGGTACATTCTTCTTCGCCTTTTACTGCGCGTTCCAAGCAACCGGCGGGAGAGGGCAGAATCTCGGTGATAAAGCGTAAAAGCGCCGTTAGGCCGAGCCCCGCTTGTGCAGCCCCTGCAAAGATCGGCACAATTCTGTTGTTTTTCATTGCGAGCGTAAGTCCCTTTGCAATTTCGTCGCTGCTGAGTTCTCCTTCGTCGATGAATTTTACCAATAAATCTTCGTCGCCTTCCGCTGCAGCTCCTGCGAGCACCTCGCGCATTTCTTCATATTGTTTTTTTGCTGCTTCGGGAATAGGTATTTCTTTTTCTTTACCGGTTGCGTCTGTTTGATATGCAACGCCGTGCAGTACGTCGACGATTCCTGCAAGATCGGCTCCTTTCCCGATCGGGAAGGTAACGGCAAAGACATCCGCCTTGAATTGGGTTTTGACATCCTGCATTGCATGGTTAAAGTCGGCGCGGTCTTCATCCATCTTATTGACAAACACCAAGCGGGGCTTATTCCGGCGGTCAAGGTCGCGCCAGTATTTAATGGTTTCAATCTGCACGCCCGATTTTGCATCGAGCACCATCAAGCCCGTTTCCGCCGACCGGAAGGCTGCGATAACTTCGCCCATAAAGTCCGAAGAGCCGGGCGTATCCCAGAAATTGATTACCATATCGTTCCAATTCATCGACACCTGCGCCGAATATATCGAAATTTTCCGCTCTATTTCTTCGGGCGTGTAGTCGCTGAGTGTTTTACCGCCTGCAACCGGTTCCGCCCGTGCAATTGTACCCGTTACTGCCGCAAGATTTTCAATAAGTGTTGTTTTGCCGGATTGTCCGTGCCCTGCAATCGCAATCGTTCTTATGCTTTCTGTTCCAATTCCCATCACGAAGCTCCTCATAAGATGTAAAATTTCATATACTGTTATTGTAAGGGCTAGTGATAGGAGTTGTCAAGGAAATAATCGAGAACTACTCTAATTCATAATTTTTAATTATGAATTCTCTCCTCGTCTGGCATATTCGCTTAAAATCCTATAAAATCACCCCATGGCACGCAGTAAGTACGGAACAACGCCGTGGGGCGCATGGTTTTTAAGGATGCTCGAAAGTTATGACGGCAACGGGCGGGTGTCGCGGGGAAAAAGTTATGCGAATACCGGCAAGGTAGATTCCCTCGTTATTACCGGCAATAAAGTTGCTGCCCGTGTTGCGGGACATTACGACCCGTGGTACTATATTTCGCTCATCTTTCCCCGTATTTCCGAACCGAATCGAAAAAAATTGGAAAAAATCTTAACGGAGCATCCCGCCGACTTCATCGCATTGGGAAGCGGTACGATGACGGAACGTCTTGTAACGCTCTTTGAGGCAAAGGATATACGGTTTATTCCCCGCCGCTGGAGCCTTATCGAAAGCGATTGTTCCTGTCCCGACTCAGCCTCCCTGTGTAAACACATCGCCGCGGTGCTGTATATTCTGGCGAAAGAAATCGACCACGATCCGCGGCTCCTCTTTCAGCTTGCGGGAATTGACCTCACCGAACTGCGGGAAAAAATACTGCCCGCCGCAGGGGATATGTCCGCCGAACCGGCTCTAACCGCCGTACCGGAGCAGGGCGCATCACCGGCGGATAATACTGCACCGGCATCAGGTAATACCTCAACCGCCGGGGCGCAAAGAAAAACGAGGCAATCCGGCACGGCGGGTACGGCGGCTAACGTATCGCCCCTTCCGGTGCCGTCAGAACCCGAATACGAACATCCGGTGCCGTTATCCCTGCGCCGTGCGGATGAGCCTGCACAGGACGTACCGGCGGAGCTTCCCCGCTTTCCGCTTGAAGAATCGTTTTTACCGCTGATTTCCGCGCTGCTTCCGCCGCTTACACCGTTTTATGATGATGATTTGGTTGCAGCTTTTAAAGAGCTGTATCATAGGCTGATTGTCCGGCAGAACAAAGAATTCGAGTTGACGCTTGAGCAGCGGATTGCCGCTTTGATGAGATCCTGTGCGGGAAGTGCCGCGGCGGCAACGCTGTGCGGTTCAAGCCGCCTTTTGTACACGCCGGTTCGGCTCGATACGGCAAAACTGCCGAAGCAAAAAACGGCAGGAGTTCCGGCTTTCCCCTTGCAGAAAGAAGCAGCGTTGCAGCTCCGCGTGCGGCTTCCGAACGGTACGGAGGCGGCGCTGACGCTCGTGCAAGCGCTTCATCTCCTGCGCGGCGTTACGCCCCTTACGGATTCTCCGGACGGTATGAAGGCGGCATATACGGTACTGACGCTCGGAGAGCGGCTTGTTGCCGAGTCTGCGCTGCTGCCGGCGGTATACCTCGATTCGGGAACGCGGAAACTGGCGATATTTTGGAAGCCGCTGACTTCGGCGCAGGCTGTTTCCGCTGCAATCGACCGCTGCGCTTCCTTTATCACCGAAGCATTTTTTCCGCAAGTTAAGAGCTGGGGCAGGCGGTACTGCGCCGAACTGCTGCTGACGGCGTTCCTCACCGAATATGTGCATACTACCGGTTTTATGCCCGCCGGCATCCGCCAAGCGGAACAGGAAATTGCGGCTCTCTTTTTCCAAGGCGCGACTATCAATACGAAGGCGCCGGGTATGCGCCGCCTTCCCGCATCGATTACCCGTTGGCTTGCCGCGCTCTACTACGACAGCAACAGCCTCCGTTTCCGGCTCATCTTGGAGGAGGCAAAACAGTCTGACTTTCAGATTTCCGCCGAGGTGTGCCATAGCGAAGAAACGAACAACCGGTTTGTACCGTTTTCCCGCATCGCCGACTCCGTGCAGCTGGAAAGCAAAACGGTGGAGTTCGCGATTGCGCTTTCCGCATATCTGCCGAAATTAACGGAGATGATCGGGCAAAAATCGGTTCCGCTTACGCAGGAAGAGACGGCGGTGTTTTTACGGACGGCGGCACCGCTCCTCTCGCGCTTCGGGATAGAGGTCGTGCTGCCTAAGACGCTGCAGCGGGCGCTGAAACCGCGGGCGGTGTTCCAGCTGAAACGGCAAAAGGGAGCCGGCGCCGTACAGTCGTACCTCAGCCTTGATAACCTGATGGATTATGACCGCAGCATTATGCTCGGCGATACCGTCATCAGCGCCAAGAAATTCCGCGCATTGATGAAGCAGAGCAGCGGTTTGGTGAAATTCAACGACCGCTACATCCTTGTTGATCCCGAACACACGGCGCGCCTTCTCGAAACCATGCAGCACGAAAGACCCGACATCAACGAGGTTATTCAAGGAACGCTGACCGGCGATACCGTAATGGCGGACGGCGCGCCGTTTTCCTATTCGCTCTTTCGGGAAACGGATGCCGCGGTGCCGCAAACATTGCAGGCGACGCTCCGGCCGTATCAGGAAAAAGGTTTTCAGTGGCTCTATTCTACCATTAAAAGCGGTTTCGGCTGTCTGTTAGGTGATGATATGGGACTCGGTAAAACGCTGCAAGTTATCGCCCTCATTCTCAAATTGAAAGAACAAGGCTTTGAGCATAGCGGCATCCTTATCGCGGCTCCGGCGAGTCTTTTGCCGAACTGGGAACATGA
Source organism: uncultured Treponema sp. (assembly GCA_905373565.1). Classification (GTDB taxonomy): domain Bacteria; phylum Spirochaetota; class Spirochaetia; order Treponematales; family Treponemataceae; genus Treponema. Next base: position 3,621 of record CAJPTT010000261.1, read on the forward strand.
GCTGCACACCTTTGCTCCGTCGCTGCGTTGTACAATCTTGCACGGACAGGGGCGGCGGTTTTCCGCAAAGTCTGACATTCATATTACGACGTACCAGACCCTCCAGCGGGATGTAAAAAAACTTTCCGAAAAGACCTTTGACTGCCTGATTATCGACGAAGCGCAGGCGGTTAAAAATACGCAGACCAAAAACGCCCAAGCGCTCAGGCTTGTGCAGGCACAGTCCCGCATCGCGATGACCGGTACGCCGGTTGAAAACAGCCTTGAGGATATGCGCGCCTTGTTCGATTTTATCATCCCGGGCTATCTCGGCTCTGCGGAAACCTTCCGTAAAAAATGGCGCATACCCATCGAACTGCACGGCGATGCGGAGACTGCGGAGTCCTTTCAAAAGATTACCGCGCCATTTTTTACGGAAGGTTTCCGCAGAGCCGAGATAGCCCG
>CAJPTT010000262.1 GCA_905373565.1 uncultured Treponema sp.
GTCCTGCACGCTCCAATGCGGGAAGCGCCGCCGCCAACATATCGGTACCGATGAGTGCATATCGGCATTCAGACAAAATAGCATCTTTATCGTCTCCGCAGTCCCACATCTGGCTTTTGGTAAAATCGTCAATGGTATTTTCGTCAAAGGCGGCGGGAGCAATCATTAGCATAGGCGGATACGCCCCATCCTTAAATTCCGCCCGATATTGCGTGGCGGCAAACTGCGCTACAGCAGTATCGGAATCGTACGAAAAACACTCGGCATCTCCCAAGCGCTTTTGCATCACCGTTTCCATCTGTTCCCGAATCGGCATTGTTACCGGCGCTTTAAACAAGAGCTTTACAATAAAAATGCCGCCGACTTTTTCTTCTTTGCTTAAATCCTGTTGAAAAATCTTATCCATATTTTGCCTACCCTTCTATCATTTATACAGCGCAATTTCTTTTTCTATAATCTCCTGCTTTATGGATTTTATCAGTGTTTTTACATTCGTCTTGCAATCGTAAACAAAATACGATTGTACCGCTCCGTCATATTCTGAAAACAGAATTTCTTCGCCACCGAGAAAGCGGAACGTAATTATGGAAGACGCAATCTCTTTCACATGCGTACCGTCGTAATCGGAAACATAAAGCGCAATATCATCCTCGCTATTCAAAATCTTATCGTTTGTTGTATCGTTTTTAACGACGGCATACACATTACACTCTTGAGGATATCTCGGCGGTTGATCTTCCTCAACCTCGGCTAAGCAATATTTATAGATAAAAACATTTGCCGGAAACAACTTGTATTCTTCCGGCCCGTTATTTTTCACAAAAATAAGGTTTGTGATACCATCTCCATCAGAATTTCTTCCTATCAAATTCGAAAATCCATTTCCCGACCACTTGGATTTTTCCGTACCGTATGCCTCATCCACCTTAATCGCCGAACTTTTCACGCTAAAAATATATACATCTTTTATTTTTCTCTCAAATTCCAGATGTTCTTTAATTTCTACTTGTACATCCTCGACAACTGCAATCTGCTGCGCCCGTGTTCGATGAAACGGTAACAAATCATTGATGAGCGCTGACCCCAGAGCTATAATCCCCAAAAGAGCAAAAAAAAACACCAACACAAAATCCGCTTTTTTGATAAACTCAAAAATCTTCGTTTTCATTTTTTCTCCACAATCATTTTACCAATTTTCTTTGAGATTATTGTAGTTTGTATGTTATCAAATCTAGTACATAACCGATTTAACCAAAATAAAAAGTATTAAATTCCATAGATTACAGCAAGCACGATTATCCAAAAACTACTGATAATCGTTTTCGGTTTTAGCACATACTACCTCACTTCTCAATGATGATGCACGGTATTTTAACCGATCTTACATAAACCGTCTATTCACCGCGGATTGATACGATAAAAGTAAGGAATAGAACCACGCCTATCAAATGTTATCGTGCTCCATAGAGCAGGATGGGAACAGTGTTCCGATCCTGACAGTGGAAATCGAAACAACGGCGGAAAAGGATGAGGAGGGTACGATGACACCGCTATCGGTGAAGTGTGGTTTCTGCCGCTCTCCACCACCGCAGAAAGAATCCTTACTGTTGACTGCAATAACGATGGCTTTTACACCGCCCCAATCACAGACATTGTGCAAACTTATGTTGCACACTATATTTCGCTACTGGCGGAAATACAGCAGGACGAAGAGGTGCAGTGGGGAAAATAAGATGAGTGAGGTGGTTGTTGCTTGAGGTTGACACCGTCAGCCATACGTCCCCATAATCCATTATTTATTACATAGCCAAGTCCGATGTCAGCAGTAAAGGCGTGCAGTTTTGCGTCAAGCAGATCAAAAAGAAAAACCGTGCCGTTCCATATACAGCAAGCGAAAGATTTCTGAGGCAACGAGGGAGCTATCAGAAGACTTTTCTCATGTATCACGCGCCTTGCAGCTCCACAACGATTTTCCCGTTTACCTTACCGCCGTTGCATGCTGCACAGGCCTGGGCAATATCGCGGAACGCAAAGTGTGCACCGATAAGCGGCTGTAAGGTATGCTCGGTTAAAAAGCTAAAAATTGAATCGATGTCGGCTTGCGTAGGAAAATTGCTGTGAAAGCCGGTAAGATACACACCACTCGGAATTTCTTGGATGGAGGCGAAATGCTCAAGCGTGAACACACTGCCGAGTACGCCCGTATTGCACACAATGCCGCCCGCCGCCATGCACCACAGCGTATCACGTAAGGTTTTGCAGCCAACCAGTTCCAGCGCTTTGGTAAAGCGGGCATTATATGTTTCAGATAAATTGCCGGTATCTAAGATGCATTCATCAGTGCCAGCCTCTTTCAGTAGGTTCAGTTTGCTTTCACGATGCGTTGTGGCAGCAACGCGGCAGCCAATCGCTTTCGAATAAGCTATCTGCCCTTTGTAATAATGAAACCTGTTCGGAAACCTCCGTTTCGGAGCGTGTCGGAGAATCGTTCAAGGATGGGTTAAAGATCTAATATGTTCAATCTACTACCCAATCTTCAATTTTCAAACCGTTTACTCTTGAAAATTCATTCGCATTATGAGTAATAAGAGTCCCTTTTTCATGAAGAACGGTGGCAGCAATCAGTAAATCATTTGCGCCTATCGGCGTACCTGCAAGCTCCAAATCTTTTCGGATTTCTGCATAGGAGTAAGCCATTTTACCTGTAAAATTCACAATTTCAAACGGCTTCAAAAATTTTTCCACTTTCTCCGTAGTCTTTTCTCTTGTCTGGCTTTTAAAAGCGCCAAGCAAAAGTTCTCCTTTTACCACCGAAGAAATTTTTATCTCTTTTGGCGAAACTGATAAGAATTTTTCGCGGACAGATGGAAACTTTCCATTCATAAAGTAAATACACGTATTTGAGTCTATAAAATACATTAAAAAGCCACTCGCGTTTCAAGTTTCGGCTGATCAGGTCTCGTAAATGACGGGTCAGCAACAGAGCCGAATAGATCAGCCCAGCCCTCCGGATAATGAGGCTCTATTCTTTCCATGATTTTGCTTACGACCCACTTTGAAAGCGACATATTTTCCGCATGAGCTTCGTTTTCAATTTTGAGAAGCTGCTCTTGCGTAACATATAATGATAACTGCGGCATATTCGTACCTCTTTTTATCCAAGTGTAAAACAGTTTATTATAAAAATCAAGTATATTTGCAAGTATATTATAAAACAGCGGGAACAGCCTGCTATTTTGCTTTGTCACAAAAACTACAGGTAACTGTTGACTACAAACCCCCGATTATACTGCGCCCGTAGAACAGAAAAAGAGAGTAATTTAAGGTGGAAAAAGCAAAGCAAAAGAAGGAGAAAAAACAAGATGGGTAAAACCCGACAAACATTCAGCAAGGAGTTCAAGGCAAAGATAGCGCTTGAAGCATTACGGGAAGAATCGACGATACAGCAGTTGTCGGTAAAATACCGTGTTCATCCCAAGGTATAACTTCGGCTGCTCATAGAGCGCAGCAAAAGTTAACCGTCAAGTTTGCTTACCGCAAACTTGCGTATTGTATGTGTGCTCATCGCGCACCAATCCAACAGGTTTCGAGAATTGATATTCTCTCAACCTATTAATGAAAGATTTTGAACTGCTAAAGCAGATAAAAGCAATACAGCTGGAACATCCTGAAAAAGGGTAGCGCAAGATATGGCGAGAAATCAAAAGGCAATGAGGAGAGGCAACAGAAAACAAGTCAGACGTGTGATGAAACGATTTGGAGTGATGGCGGTGTTTCCGGGTAAAAAGCTGTCAAAAAGCTGTAAACGGTATAAGAAATATCCATATCTTTTGAAAATCTCCTAGCGCTTACATCAGGGACTTGATTATGAAGTTCCCGATGATATGTATCAAGGCTTCCGGTCGGAAAAGCCGGATAGAAATATGGCTGCTTAAATGCACCTTAAATAAATTATTTTTTGTATTGACAAAAGGGCGCAGTATACATTTTTCACTTTCTTCTATGGTTTATGACCATTTTACTCCGAGATGCCAAGCTCGCTCTTTGGGATTTC
>CAJPTT010000263.1 GCA_905373565.1 uncultured Treponema sp.
TACACGACCGCTTTTTTACAAAATTCCTGCCCGAACCGGTACGCGGCGGCGGCGATAAGCGCAATTGCTAAGAAAAGTGCCGGCAGCCAGTCCTTCCATTGTGCATAAAAAGTCCGGCGGTACGGATAGATCGGGACGGAAACGCTCAGGGCATCTGCGGTAAAGAGCGGAAGACTTGCGATAATGTTCCCGACAGGATCGATAACGCAGGTAAAGCCGCCGTTGGTAGAGCGGACAAGCGGCGTCCGCAATTCAATTGCACGGAAATAAGCGACGGCAAAATGCTGATATTCCGCGCTCGCCGTTTTTGACCACGAATCATTGGTCAGGTTAATCAGTATATCGCTTTTTTGATTGTGCAAATCGGCACAGAGTGTCGGAAAGGCATCTTCAAAACAGATGGGAGCCGCGAACCGGACGCCGTTTCCGTTTTGCGCGGTGAACATCATCGCTTTGTATTCTTTTCCCTGCGCCCATCCAGATGAAAAACCGACGAGTGAGTTAAAAAAACGCTGCACAAACGGATGGTCGACAAACGGGATATACTCCGCAAAGCAGATCAGCTGTATCTTTGAGTAGGTGTCGAGCACTGTTCCATCCTGCGCAATAAGATAGACGGAATTCGAGTATTTCCCTCTTTCGGCATCCTGTAATAGCGGGGAACCCGTTAAAATGGGGATATCCATCCGCTGCAAAAAATCGGTGAAGGACTCTTTAAAAGGAAGCCGCCTATAATAATCTTGAAATTGGTCGTAGCCGTATGCAAGACTGCTTTCGTTCCATACGATAAGATCAGGTTTAACCGGAGATTCGGTAATTGCCTTTTCAGTGAGTTCTTGAGTGGTATAGAGGTTGTCAAAAAACAGATCGAGACCGGAAACCCACGGGTCGGTGTTTTGCTGCACTAACACAAGATTGAGGTTTTGCTGCGGCGTTCTTTTTTGGTACATGCGAAAAAATCCGTATCCGTTGGCCAGCAGCAGTAAACCGGCTGTAAAGATCAGCGGACGGAGCAGCGGTTTGTCGTGCGGCTTGGAAAAACCGGCGGTTAATCTTGCCGCTGCCCGGATTATTTCTGCAAGAAGTGCGGAAATCAATGCAACAAGAAAGGTAATTCCCCATACGCCGGTAATATCGGCTATTTGAATGAGCGGCCGCAGCGATAGTGCGGTCATTGAAAGACTGCCCCACGGATAGGCGACAAATCCGCTTCCTTTAAACCATTCCCAGAGCGTCCATAAACAGGCAAAGGCGAAGGGGCGCAGTCTCAACGGCAGCTTCATTGCATAATAAAACCAGTGCCCGAAAAGGAAGCCGAGAAAAAAATAAGCAACGGTGGAAGCGCCGAGTGTAAAAATTGCAAAGTTTTCAAAATATGCCAGCCAAAAGCTTGAGCACAGGTGGACAAGCGCTATCATAGCGCCGAACATCCACGCAGTACGCCGTCGTGTCGGGCTGATGCAAAACGCGGTATATAACGGTATCAGTGCAATGATACCGAACAGTGCCGACCCGAAATGGAGGTATTCATTCGATATTCCTAATGAAAGCAGCACCGCAGAGCATAAAACCGCTAAAAAAGATGAAATAACCGACATAATTTTGAGGTAATTTAATCATTTTTCTTGAATTGTTTCAATATAAGGGATATTATAGAAGGTATGCAGAAGATTCTACCGTTTCATGTAGACGAATATGGAGATGAGCCGGAAGTAACCGTTGCGGTTCCCGGGCGCTTTCACCTTTTAGGTGAGCATACATGGTTTGCACAGGGCAATACGCTCTCTATGGCAATCGATCATTATCTCTATCTTTGTGTTTCAAAAAGAAAGGATGCTAATTATCGGTTCCTTTCTTTATCGCTTAAAGAGCGGAAAAAAGTTGCAGCCGCAAACTTGCGGTATCGTAAAGAAGATCGCTGGGCAAATTCGATCAAGGCTGTTATCCTGTCCTTTATGGATCAAGGAATTGAGATGACCGGTCTCAATTTTACCATCCTCTCGGAAATCCCTGCCGATGCGGGGCTCGGTACGCCGAACGCACTCAAGGTGGCGACAGCAATGGCGTTACGGAAGGTGTTTGCGCCACGGCTTACGAAGGCAGATCTTGTCGATATTTTGGAAAATGCGAACGTGCAGCATCTTAAAACCTATCCCCATCGTGCGGATATCCTGTGCGCTCTCTATGCAAAGGCCGGACATTGCATACGGACGAATCACCGGCGGAAGACGGCCGATATTTATCCGTTCCCCATCAATAACTACCGGATTATTTTGACGGATTCCCGAGTGCCCCGGTTGCTTGCGCGCGAGGAGCTAAATCACAGAATTCAGGAATGTATGGAAGCCTACGAACGGGTTAAAAAAATGCCGGATATTCCTAATGATTTCAGTAAACTTGCCGAAAGCGATCTTGAAGAGCTTGCCATTCCTGAGTCGGTACGGCGGCGGGTGCTCTATATTATCCGCGAGTCCATCAGTGTCGATGACGCCATCGGCGCCCTAAAGAAAAACGATTGGGTGGTGTTTTCGCGTATCGTAACGCGCTCACAAGAAAGTTTGCGCGACCGTTTTGAAATTTCCTGTCCGGAATTGGATTGGCTGGTAAAACGGGCTATGGAATTTGTCGCGCCCGATATGAACGATATCGTGTGTTCCCGGCTTACGGGCAGAGGCTTCGGCGGATGTACATACAGTATTTTGAGACCGAACGATATTCAAACCTATATTGAAAAATTGGGAGACTATGAACGGATTTTCGGATTTAAGCCTTTGTACTATAAAGTTAAGCCTTCAGGCGGGGTGCGCATACTATGAGGGAGGGTCTAAATGGATACGGATCTTAAAGAAGGCGTAAGACTCTATCGGGAAAATCGATATGAGGATGCGCTTGCTGCATTTTTGAAGATATCTTCTACAGATGTCAAGGTGAGTTTCGACTTGGCGTATTATATCGGCCTGTGCTATGCAAAACTTTTACAATACGATGATGCTCTCGTCTATTTGGAGCAGATTATTACGGCCGGAACCGATATTGCCCGCGTGTATCAATGCAGGCTTATTTTAGCCTTTATTTATACAAAGACGGGGCGTGCTCGCCTGGCGGAATTTGAGCTTTCAAAACTTTTGGATGCAGGCTACGATTCTCCGCAAGTGCATACTTCGATGGCGTATTTGGCGTATGAGCAAGAGAAGGTAGACGAGTCGCTCGATCTTTATGAGAAAGCGCTTGAACTTGACCCTGATAATTCTACGGCGCTCAACGGGCTCGGTTACGTTCTTGCCGATACCGAAAAAGATTTAACCAAGGCTTTGATTTTATGTAAAAAAGCGCTCGACGCGCAGCCCGATAATCCTGCCTATTTGGATTCGCTCGCGTGGACATATTACAAGATGGGCTTTGATACCGAAGCCCGTTCATATATCCAACGGGCGGATGCACAGCTCCCCGATAACGAAACAATTAAGCGTCATCTGCAGCTTATTATGAGCAGATAAGAGGATCATTGTGAGAGTGTCCGAACACTTCATGTTTTTAGAAAATTGTCAAAAGGATTAAGTATCATGCGTATAAAGAAACTATTGCAAACAGCCGGTTTAACGTTGCTTTTATTGTGCGGCGGTATGGCGCTGACTGCGCAAACAAACAGTCTGCAGCCTCGTTTAAGCTCCGCCGACAGGGACCACGGATTTGAAGAATTTCGTCGCGGTGTGCAGGCCTATTATCGCGGAACCTTTAACGAAGCGATTCTGCTGTTTGAAAAAGCCCTCACGCATATCCCCGGCGATCCGCTCATCTTGGATTGGCTCGGACAGGCTTATTACCGCTCCGGTATTGAGGGCGCCGCGCTTGAGCAATGGTCGGCGGCGTCTGCTTCCGGATACGGCGGGCAGCTTTTAAAAAATAAAATAGAAGTTGTTAAGGAACGGCGCGGTTCACAGCCCGATTTTGCGGAATCGGTACGCTATGTGGAAACCTCCGTGTTTGAATCCAAACAT
>CAJPTT010000264.1 GCA_905373565.1 uncultured Treponema sp.
AGTAAACCTGTTCGGAAACTTCCGTTTCGGAACAGGTTACTTTGAAATGCGATGTTCACGCATCGTGCTATCTGTGCGATGCGTGAACTCGTCGATCTGTTTGGCAGCGCAGTTATCGCACCATGTCTAGTATTTGCAGTTAAAGCGCTTTTCGAATTCAGCTTTTAATTCTTCGCGGAAATCGGGATGCGCAATTGCAATTAGATTATGCGCACGCTGCTTTAATGTCAAGCCTTTCAGCGCGGCGACACCGTATTCGGTAACGACATAGTCCACGTCATTGCGGCTCGTGGTAACGGCAGCGCCTTCATCCAACAGCGGAACGATCTTCGAAATCTTGCCCTTTACCGTTGCCGGCATTGCCATAATCGAAACACCGCCCTTACTTGCGGATGCGCCGCGCACAAAGTCTACCTGTCCGCCGACGCCGGAGAACTGCTTAAGTCCGATGGTTTCGGAAGCGACCTGTCCCATCAAATCTACCTGTACGCAGGAGTTAATCGAAATCAGACAATCGTTCTGCGCAACGATGAACGGGTTATTCACATAGTCAACCGGACGCATATCGACATCGGGATTATGATTGACAAAATCATACAGCCTTTTGGTACCCATCAAGAAGTTGACGATAAACTTCCCGGGATGCAGCGTCTTTTTCTTGTTGGTAATAACACCCGCTTCTGCAAGTTCTACTACGCCGTCCGAGAACATTTCGGAGTGGATACCCAAATCTTTTTTACCTTTAAGGAACAACAGAACGGCGTCGGGAATAGCGCCGATACCAAGCTGGAGGGTTGCTCCGTCGGGAATGAGCGAGGCGCAATGCTCTCCGATTGCTCTTTCTATATCGCCGATCTTAGGCGGCGGCAATTCAATCAACGGTTCATTGTGTTCGACAATAAAGTCGAGGTCTTGTACTGAAACGAGACTGTTCGGGCCTGTCCACGGCATCTCTTTATTGACCTGCGCGATAACGGTTTTTGCCTGTTTTACCGCTTCCTGTGTGTAATCGACGGATACGCCGAGTGAGCACATACCGTTCTCATCGGGCGGGCTGACGGTTACCATTGCCACATCGACCGGTAAGGTTGTTCTGAACAGCCGGGGAATTTCAAAAAAGAAACACGGCGTATAATCCGCACGTCCTGCAGCAACCGCTTCGCGTGTACTTCCGCCGACAAACAACGCATTGTGCCGAAAGTTTTCGGCATATTCAGGCTGGCAATACTTACCGCCGCCCATTGCAACCATGTGAACGATTTCGACATTTTTATATGCCGCAGCGTTATCCACCATCGCATTCACCAAGTGAGCAGGTTCACCGCAGGCATGGCCGATCACAACGCGGTTTCCCGACTTAATGTGCTTGACAGCCTCTGCAGCAGTTGTCAAATGCTCCTGATAATACTTCTTCCAATCAGACATACGATACTCCTTTCCATACATTTTTTATGTTTTGAAATACGTTCGTGCGCAGCACAAACGTATTTCAAAACCCGTTAAGACTGCTCGGAAACTGCAATTCCCGAGTATTTCTTTAAAAACATCCGTTCCCTTACCGCATGGCAAGGGTTACTTCGGCATCGGCGGCTAAATCACCGTCCGAAAAAATTTGACCGCGGCACGTAATCCAACCTAATTCCGCCCGCTCTTCCAATAGCGTACTATAGATGTCGAGCAAGTCGCCCAAAAGAATTTTTTTACGGAAGTTTGCCTTTTTAATTCCCATAAAGAGCGGGGTTTTACCGGCATACCGATCGAGCGTTAACAACAAAATGTCCGCCGCCTGAGCAATCGCCTCAACAGCACACACTCCCGGAAATATCGGATTATCGGGAAAGTGCCCTTTTAACAAACTCAACTCAGACGTAACGTAAAAGGACGCCTTAACTTCCTTACCGGGAACAAGCGTAGACACCGTGTCGATAAACAACATCGGCGGCCGCTGCGGCAGTATTTCCAACACCTGTTCATGGGTTAACGAGCGTGCCTCTTGTTTTGCACGCGCTTGCTCGCAATCCTCTTTAATAAAGTCTCGCGCCGGTAAAAGATCTTCCCAGCCGCCGATTTTAAAAAGGCGTCCTGCCGGTACGGAAATATCGTCACGCTTTGCGCAATCGGTCGGACAACCCGCAACAATAAGCGCTGCAGGATATGGAGTTCCCGCCTGCGCCGTTACGAACTCAACCTCCGGCACCAACGTTTCGAGGCGGCGGATAACAGCAACGCGGTCGTACCGGTTATTACAGCCGCCGCAATAGCGTACACCGATCGAAATCTTATCCGCCATGGCGCTGTTTTAAAATAGACCGAGCCTCATCCAATAAACTCTGACTCACTTCCTGTATGAGAACCGCTCGTTTTACTTCAGGCATGTGTTCCATCAGCTCCGATTGGATAAGATTTTCCGTTGTGAAGTCGGCAGCAGGACAGCCGGCACAATGCCCTTGCAGTTTAAACTTAACAACACCGTCCGTAAAATCCACAACCTGCATATCGCCGCCGTGTGTCCGCAGCAACGGACGTACATAGGTGTCCAATGTTTTTTCCAGTTCTTCGTACATGCCGGCTTCTCCTTTTGCCAATAAAATTTTTTCTATATAATAGCCGATTATTTCGTTCGATTTACCTTGGAATGGAACTTAATCGGCTGCATAGAGGCTGTCCCAAAAGTCAGTTATTCTCAAGACAGCCTCGTACTATTCATCCATACGGAGAGCTTAATACCCGCCGTTTCCCGGCAACGCTCTGCGTTGAGGACGATAATTAGTTTTCCGCCTTTTCGGCCTGCTTTGCAGCTTCTCTTTTGTTCGAATCATAGAGCAGTGCAAAAAGAACAAGACCGACAACAAGCCCCCATGCGGCGCCGCGCATTGCCAAAACAGCGCCCATTACGCCGCAAATACCGCGTTCAATGTTGGTTTTGCACATATTCATCGCAAGCTGTGTACAGATATAACCTTGTACGATCAGCGTTAACGAAAGCGCAAGCGGCAAAGACGGCTGCAGCAGCGAGGAAATCGGAAGAAGCATAACAGCAACAAAACTTGCAAGACGGAAGGTACCGAAACCGCTATAAATTGATTCCATCGCTTTCGGGCTTTCTTTATAGCGCTGAGAAACTGCTGCGGTAACAGCTGCCCACAGCGGACCGCACATCTGTGTATACGGGCAGGTCATCGCCATACCTACGTTACGGATACCGCTGACAAGGTTTGAACGGTTTGCATTAAAGTCAATCTTTTCATCCTGTCGGACTTCATCAGCTTCTCTGATGAGCGCTTCCGACGTAACAAAGTCGCCGAATGCGATGATATATGTAACAATCGCTACGGGAATGGCAGCAGCCCAAATTTTCATACTCGGCCATCCGATGGCAAACGGAGAAAGCTGATTCCAAATATCAGCAAAATCGGGCACTTTGAAAAGAGGCCACCATTGTACATGAGGAATGGCAAACTCACCTGCGAGCGGGCCGACAACAACGCCAATCAAAATTGCAGGCAGCATCCCGAACTTACCGATCGTATCGATAAGTTTATTAGTTCTCCTCATATTCGCCCAAATCGGACTGAATAAGCAGAAATACGCCACGATAATTCCGACAGTGATGGAAATCGGATATTTATCAAAACGTCCGGTCGCTTTAAATTCACCTAAAACAGCCGCAATACCGCCGCCCATCAGAACACCGGCCTTTACGGAATTCGGGACAATCTTAATCATTTTAGCGCCCAAACCGGTAATACCGAAGACCAAAAAGATAAGACCGAGACACATCTGCACGGCAATCAATGCCTGAGTCCGCTCCGGCCCCATTACATAGCCGTTGGTTAAGAAAGCCGTAATCAGCGGAATTGCCGGCGTAACCCAGCCCGGAACAACGGGATCACCGAGTAATACATGCAGCGTATAGAAGAAGCTGTTAATGATAACCATCGACAGCGCTACTTCATAGCTTACGCCCAAGACTTCGGTTAATAC
>CAJPTT010000265.1 GCA_905373565.1 uncultured Treponema sp.
GTTTAACACCAAAAAGGAGTTTTTTTAAGATGAAGAAAATTGCTATTATTTTTCTCTGTCTTGCGTTGGTTTCCGTACAGGCGTTTGCGGAATTTGTTATGGTGCCGGGTTTGGGACTCAGCTATTATTCCGGCTCAACCGAAGAAAAGTCTTCTATGTCTATGGTTCCCTTTGGAGTCGGTTTAGACTTTTCGTACCTGACGGATTCGGGCTTTACGCTCTGTATGGATAATGATTTCCAATATTTCGGGCAAGTGACAGCCAAATCTGAAGGTACTTCTGTAAGTCAAAAAGTGAATAAGGGAATAGCATGGAATTCACGGATAATGCCGGGCTATACATTTAAGTTTGCAAAAGACAAGGCATATCTCCGTTTGGCAGGCGGCCCTGCCGTAGGCACCTTTGGCTATGAAGTTCAAGTTGAAAAGACAAAAACCGTATCCACAGCAATTACGATAGGCTTGGCTTTCCATGTAGGGTTCGAATACTTTTTTACAGATATGATAGGTATTGGCATTTCAATAAACGAAATCCCGTCTATTTATTCAAATCTCGGTGAAGGAAACGCTAATATCTTCAATTTAAAAGTAGGACCCTCGTTTAGGCTTGGCGAGAAAGGACAAACAGCTAAAAAATAAACGCATTCATCAGTTGATGAACATCCTTGTTCATCAACTGATGGCGAATTTCGGTAAAGTCAAAAAGACGCGGTAGATGATAGGAAAAATGGTGCCTAATAAATCAGCAACGTCGGTGGTGTTGATTGGAATGGGCTGCCTTACTTTTTATTAAAATACGCCGCAAAGGGATTATACTTTGTACCGTCGTCGTCCTTTCGCGGGCGGGCTTCTGCAACACGCCGTTCTGATCGGACTGCCGGCTGCCGCTCTCCGCGGTGGCTCAGGTGTTTTTCTCCCTGCACGGCAGGAGCGCCGCTGCTAGTCTTAACCGCAACGGTTTTTCCGTCCTTAGTCTTTACGGTAATCTTTTTTACTTCCGCCTTTTGCTTTGCGGTTAGTTTACCCTGTACCCCGCTTTCGCTTTTCCGGCTGAGTGAGATGCGGCGGCGCGCTTCATCAAGCGCGATAATCCGGCATTCCACAATATCGCCGACTTTCACTGCCTCAAGCGGGTCGGAAACAAAACTGTCGCTCATCTCGGAGATGTGCAGCAGGGCGGTTTCCTTAATACCGAGGTCAACAAAGGCGCCGAAGTCCACAACGTTTTTGATCTTGCCCTTAACGGTCATGCCGAGATTAAGGTCTTCAAACAAGAGAACACCCTGCTGCATAATCGGCTTGGGGCAGTCCTCACGAGGGTCGCGGTTCGGTTTTTTCAGCTCTTCGATAATGTCGCTGACTGTTTGCTCGCCGAGCTGATACTTTTCCTGCAGCTCCGTGCGCACTTCTTTGGTTACCGGTTCATTTTTGCGTACAATCTGATAGATAACCTCCGCTGCAGGATAGTTTTCGGGGTGTACCCATGAGTTATCCAGCGGATTAGCGCTCTCCGGTATCTTCAAAAAACCGGCACATTGTTCAAAGGCCTTGGGGCCTAAACCGCTGACATTATGAAGTTGCTCCCGGTCGGTAAAGATGCCGGTTTTTTCGCGGTAACTCACAATTTTTTTCGCCAATCCGCTCGTAATACCGGACACGTATTTAAGCAATGAGGCGCTTGCGGTATTCAAATTGACGCCGACATTGTTTACTACCGAACCGACAACCGCATCCAGTTCTTCTGAAAGTTTTTTCTGGTTTAAATCATGCTGATAAAGCCCAACACCGATAGACTTGGGATCAATTTTGACGAGTTCCGCAAGGGGATCCTGCAAACGCCGCCCGATGGAGATAGCGCCGCGGATGGTCAGATCCAAGTCGGGGAATTCCTCGCGGGCAACATCTCCTGCGGAGTACACAGAGGCTCCGTCCTCATCAACTACCGTAAACAGTACCTCAGGGCAATGCGTTTTAATCACATCGGACACAATTTCCTGCACCTCGTGAGAGCCTGTCCCGTTGCCCACTGCGATGAGCTGTACCTTATAGTCTTTTACCGCCTTGAGCAGCGCTGCTTTTGCTTCCTCTGCCTTATGCTGATAAATAACAAAAGAGCCGAGGTACTTGCCGGTTTCGTCTAAGGCGGCGCATTTGGTGCCGGTTCTGATACCGGGGTCTACGCCGAGTACGCGGGTTCCCTTAATCGGCTGCGTCATCAAAAGATGTTTTAAGTTTTCGCTAAAAATAGTAATGCCGTGGGTGTCGGCGTCTTCGCCGAGGTTACTGCGGATTTCGCGCAGTACCGCCGGGCTGAGCAGTCGGACAATACCGTCTGCAATCGCTTCACTGTGGTATTTGTTGTGCTGTACCGAACGGCTCTGTACCCGCGCAACCGCTTCGTCTACATCGACATTGATTTTTACTTCCAAAACACCTTCGCGCTCTCCGCGGTTGATGGCAAGCACCCGGTGCGGTTTAATCTGGTTCAGCGCTTCGGAATATTCCCAGTACATCTGATACACGGAGGTTTTCTGCGCTTCTTCATCCCCGATGCCCTTCACCTCAAAAAGACCGGTTGCCATAAAGAAATCATGTACCGCTTTCCGGTTTTCCGTATCCTGTGCTGTTTCTTCGGCAATAATATCGGAAGCTCCCGCAAGCGCGTCCTCTACCGTCGGCACATTGAGCGTTTCGTCTTCACAATCGGTTTTAACAAAGTCCTGCGCCCGTTTTACAAGCTCCGGTTCTTCCAATTCCTTCATTAAATCGGCTAAGTCCTGCAAACCGCGTTCAACAGCCAGCATACCGCGTGTCTTTTTCTTCTTTTTAAAGGGCGCCCAAATATCTTCAAGCTCTGCCAGCGTTGATGCCTTCATAATGTTGTCATAGAGCAGCTCAGTCAGCTTTCCCGCCGCAAACACACCCCGCACAATCTCAAGCCGCCGCGTTTCCAAGTTGATGTAGGATTTAAACAATTTATCGGAATCCCGAACTTGAACTTCATCGAGCGAACCGTGCATTTCTTTACGATACCGTGAAATAAAAGGAATGGTACATCCTTCGTTGACCAATGTGATAACTGCGGAAACCTGCTGCATCCTGATATTCAGCTCTTCCGCAACCTTTTTCATAATGTCGATCTCGTTCACTACAAGACCGTCAATAAACTCTTGCGTTAATTCCATGCGGGCGAGTATAGCGGATTTTGGCTTTTTTTTAAAGGGGAGGAAATTTTACTAAGAAAAAAGACTTGTAATATAATCAATATTTGATTATATTATAGCTATGTATCGGGTAATCCAAAAAAAGCGAATAACAAAGACCGTACAAAAAATGCCGCAAAGAAACGATCACTGGTATTGAATTGGAGGTTTATTATGCAGGTTCACGTGAAAATGCCCCCTATTAAAATTGAAGGGGATATTCCGCCCGACTTATTAACATTTGTGAAAGCACAATATAAGCACGTAACAGTCGAATACGATGAAAACGACGAGTATGAAGAGGTAACCGAAACAGACTGGTTTAAAAATATTCAAAAAGATATGACGCCTCAAAAAATATTAAAACTGTTAAGAAGTCGTGATAATCTTACACAGGCTCAACTTGCAGAAAAACTTTGCATCAGAGCACAAAATGTTTCCGGTATGGAACGAGGTACTCGCCCTATTGGTGTGAGCATGGCAAAAAAACTCGGTATTGTATTCAACACAAACTATAAAAAATTTTTATAGCGGTCTATGCTGATAATTGTTTGATTATGCACCTAAGTCAGGTATTTCTTTAAAATCATTAACATAGAAATCAGCACCATGGTTGTGATATTGCTGTTTACTATCGTAGAGACAAGCTGCTAATCCTAGTGCTTTTGTTCCGATAATATCACTTATTTCGTTATCCCCCACCATCAATGTTCAGACGATGTACAAAAATAATTATTCTGCTCTTGACATTTGAGG
>CAJPTT010000266.1 GCA_905373565.1 uncultured Treponema sp.
GGGCAAAAAAAGCGTAACACAAGGGATTGGATTTAAGCTCACTTTAGTTATTTCGCTGTTGCTCTTTGTAGTCTTTGCCGGAAAAGCAACTTACGATGGGGCCGTTGATTATTCAAGCGAAATCACAGATTATACTATAGAGGTAACTGCACAAGATCAGCTGTTAGCCGCTAGAGTTGAACGTGTCTTTGCAGAGGTAAATCAAACCTGTCGTGATATGAGCGGTTTGGTACAACATGAACTCAGTTTACCTGCGCATCAGCGAAGCAGAGAGCGGATTGTAACTAGCCTTGAACTGTTGTTGAAGGAAAATACTTCGTTGACCGGTTTAGCTGCCCTGTTTGAACCGAATGCTTTTGATGAAAATGATGCAGCTTTTTCAAATAAGGGAATATACAAAGAGGATGGGCGGTTTATCCCTTATGCAGTAAAAAACGGAAACAGCATTATCGTCCGTTCAGTCGAATTTGATTCATCAGCTGAAATGTGGTATACGGCTCCCATTCGGGATAGCAAAACCGTTTTAATTTCTCCTTTTAAAAGCGATGATGATATTCTTACGACGCTTGCAATTCCTATTGTTCATAACGGAAAGACAATAGGGGTCATCGAAGCTGATATTGACGTTACCTATCTTCAAAAAAAATTGGAAGAAATACCCGGAACATCAAAAGAAAACTTCAAAATTTTGTGCAGCGCTAACGGTACCGTCATTGCACACGGAGCAGATTCTTCGGCTATCCTTAAAAGTCAATTCGATACCAACCCCGAATTTCAATCGCTTTTTGAGAAGGTCGCGCAGGGAACTATTGCCGAACAAACCGCTCTTTCTCACACATCAGGACTTACTTCAAAGTTTATTCTCGTACCTGTCGCGATTAAAGGCACCGATATAAATTGGATATTCATTTCCATCACCGCTGTCAGCATATTTACCGCACAGGCAAAGCAGGCGCTTATTTCAACGGTTATTCAATATATTGTTATTTTACTGGCAGTTGTTGTATTGCTGTATTTATTGGTTCGGCGGCAGATTAGTAAACCGCTGCAATATACCAGTGATGCGCTTAAGAATATCGCACAAGGTGATGGAGACCTTACGGTTCGACTGCCGGTACACGGTAAAGATGAGATTGCGGAGCTTTCTCAATATTTTAATGAAACGATTGCAAAGATAGGCAAATCCATTCGAACGGTTGGCGTAAATAGCAACGACATGGAAGAAATCGGTAATAATCTTGCCTCCAACATGACCGAAACTGCCGGCGCTGTTAATGAGATAAGCTCCAACATCGACGGGGTAAAACAGCAAGCACTCACGCAAGCGGCGAGCGTAACCGAGACGGCAGCAACACTGGAAGAAATTATCCGTACCATTAAGCAGTTGAACAACAGCATAGAGGCACAGGCCGCCAGCGTTGCACAGTCATCTTCCTCCGTTGAAGAAATGGTAGCAAATATCGCTTCTATCGGACAAACGCTCGGCAAAACCGATGATGTTATCGGCAATCTTGCTACGGCGACCGGCGCCGGTAAAGAGACAGTGGCGACAGCAAATGCCATTACGCAAAAAGTCGCCGAGGAATCGGGGTCTTTGATGGAAGCATCAAGCGTTATTCAGCATATTGCAAGTCAGACTAACCTGTTAGCGATGAATGCAGCGATCGAGGCAGCTCATGCAGGGGAAGCGGGCAAGGGGTTTGCCGTTGTCGCCGACGAAATCCGAAAGCTTGCCGAAGAATCTTCTGCGCAAGGTAAGACCATTACAGCAACGCTGAAAAGCCTCGGCAGTGAAATCGACACGCTTTCGGAGTCTTCTAAAACGGCGGAGGAAAAGTTTAATGTGATTTTTGATCTTGCCGAACAGGTACGGACAATGAGCAATCGGTTGACCGAAGCGATGAGGGAACAGGAGAACGGCAGCAAGGAAGTACTGCAAGCGATTAAAAATATCAGTATGATAACGGTAGAAGTACAGGCCGGTTCGGAAGAGATGCTGAAAGGTGGAGAAGGGGTTGCTGCCGAAATGCGGAAACTGGACGATCTTACACGGATCATTACTGAAAGTATGAACGAAATGGCATCAGGCGCAGTGCAAATTAATAATGCCGTACAAGAAGTAAATGCTCTTACGCAGAAGAATAAACAGAGTATTGAAGCATTGGCTAGTGAAGTGAGCAAGTTTAAGGTTTAGGGATTATTTCAGATAAATCTTTTGTTCAAGGCCGCATTTTGCGCGGCCTTGAAAGTTCACATAATTACCGGCTGCTCGTTCTTTCCATAGAAAAGCGTGTTCTGAGCTCGTGCAGTTCCGTATACAATTCCCTTGCTGCATGTGCATCCGGCTGAGCATTTTGTAACAGCTTCTCGGCTTTTTGTATGGCCGTAACAAAATTTCTTCTGTCAGGGTTTTCGGGAATAAAGTAATCTTCAGTTCCGTGCTAGTACGCATCTTTCAGTTTTGACAGTAAAAGCTCTACACGCAATGCAAAAGTTCCGGGTGCTTCCCGCTCGGGTTTGTCGGCTTCGGCTTTGAGCGGTTCTGACGGCAAGGGAGCTGCACCGATTTTTTGTACGGACGAACCGTCATAACTCATTGCGTACAGCGCATTGCCGTTTGTTCCATAGCTTTCGGCATAGTCTATAAAGTAGATTTTGTCTTTGCCGAATTCGATTCGGTGTAATTTCACCCAATTGTGGTGCTTTAGAGCGCTATTTGCATGATACATTTTTTGATACAGCCGTCTCTTATCGCTTCCGTCAAAGCGGCTGCGGTAAATGCTCATATTCTCGTACGAAAAATAGTACCAATAGCCTTGATGATAAAACGGATCACTTTTTTTATCGCCATTACGGAAAATGCAATCGGCGTTTTCATAGCGGACATCGTTTGCAGCCGGCACCGGAAGGTATTTTTGATATATCAGCGGATGATTTAACGCATCGGCTCCGTAAAACCGGTTGTCCGATGTTAAAAAATATTTTCCCACGCTATGTGAGCGCAGATATTTTTCGGCAAAGGGGTAATCGTCCCATGTTGCATCCGCATTGTACCATTGACCGTCAAGGTTAAGCCGGTTCCACATATGAGCTACGGTCGGTTCCGTATATTTGGTTCGGTCTTTTCCTTCTACGCAAACCGTTTGAATGCCTGCGCCGTTCACCAGTTTTTTATAGCTGAGGCTGTAGTCTTCACATACGCCTTTGCCGTCCAAAAGCGCTCCTGCCGCCGTCCTTTGGTATTGCGAACTCGAATTTACTTCATACACGATGTTTTTTTGCAGTTCGCGGTATAACGCATAACTTATTTCCGCTTTCGACATACTTTCGTGTACAGCGCTATAGAAGTTTTCAAAAGCCTGTATAAGCCGTTGATAGTCTGCACCGGCAGCAGCGCTTTCGATAAGAAAGGTAAGCTCATATGAAGCTGTTTCGTCTTCATTATCGTTTTTATACTTATAAGTAATATCTTTTGACGGCGACAAATGAAAAAGAAAAAGCGAGCTTTCATCCAGATAGTCCAAAAAAACGGAATACAGCTTTTTACATTCGCTTTCTTCCTTGCTGTCGGTTTTACAGCTTATGTGCAAATCGCTGACATCGACCGTTTTTTCAAAACGCAGAGCCGCATTCAAAAGACGTTTAAAAAGCACTTGTTTTTTAGATTCGGCACCCGGGGATATCTCAGGCGGTGTATGGTGTTCTTCGCCTGTATGCGGAGTTGGAACTTCCGGCGGATTGGAAGGTTTTTGAGGGGATTGGGGCTGTTGTAAAGCTTTGCCTCCGTTTTCGGGTAACGTAAGCCTTCTATTTACATTATCCGAACAGGATACGGCGCATACTATAAGCGCGACTAAAAAAATATATGCTGCTTGTTTTAGATGCTTTTTCATAAGTAGTTTCAAGAGTTTCTATAGGGCATCTCTAAAAACTCGGTTAGATTT
>CAJPTT010000267.1 GCA_905373565.1 uncultured Treponema sp.
TAATTTAGAGCAGCAAGCGCAGGCAATTTTTAAAGAGATGTTTATAGATAATATATCTAAAGATGTGAAAAAAGGCATATTACAGGATATTGCAGAGATAACAATGGGGGTATCTCCAGATGGCTCCAGTTATAACGAGAAACAATTAGGGATAATATTTTTTCAAGGAAGAGCTGAATTTAGCGACCGATTTCCAAAAATACGACTATATACATCTCAACCAAAACGTATGGCAATGAGAAATGATATTTTAATGAGTGTTCGCGCGCCTGTTGGCGATATCAATATTGCTCATCACGATTGCTGCATAGGGCGGGGACTTGCTTCGATCCGATCAAAATATAATCATCAATCATTTTTATTTTATACTATGCTTAACCTGAAAAAATATTTAGATCGATTTAATTCTGAAGGCACTGTATTTGGTGCAATCAGTAAAGACGCTTTAAATACCATCCCTATAGATATTCCTTCAGAAGGGAAGATTAAGCACTTCGAACAAATAGCATCTCCTATAGATACATGTATATTAAATAACTATAAGGAAATATGCTGTTTAGAATCTCTCCGCGACACCCTCTTACCAAAACTTATGTCGGGTGAAATCGATGTTTCAAAGATAGAGTTGGACTAAAGATCAACTGATAATAGCTATTTTAGGTAATGAGGGAAAATTATAATTGACAAATTGTATATACAGAATGTATAATAATTATAGGCAATCAAATGGGTGAAAATGTTATACATGGTCGTTTTGAATGGGATAAAGCTAAAGAGACGTTGAACATAAAAAAGCATGGTATTTCTTTTGAAGAAATACTGCCGATGTTTGATGATCCGCTTTTTTGGGAAAAAGAAGATTTTGCTCATTCAAGTTTAGATGAAACACGATATATCGGCACTGCTAAAATCAATGGATTTGCAGTGGTTGTTTCCTGCTATACGGAACGGGAACGTATAAGGATTATATCCGCCCGTATTTCATCAAATGAAGAGGAAAGACTTTATGAACAATGGTGCAAACAGTTTTACAGCTAAAAGAATGGAAGAATTGCGTAAAAACATCGATTTTACGGATATTCCGGAACTTACGGAAAAGGACTTTTCAGAAGGGCACTTAAAAAATTGGAAACCCTTAAAAAAACCGGTGTCCTTTAGAATAGACTTAGATAATTTGGCATGGTTGCAAAGTTCCGGTGTTAAAGGCTATCAAAAACGCATGAACGAAGTTATCCGCTGGGCACGGCAAAACGGATGTCCCGTTAATCAGCTATAGCAGAAATCGATTCTAAAACTTAGGATAAAGCCCTGATTAAGCCGATAAATTCTGATTTAGCGGTCTGTGTTCTCTATTTTACCGATATCGTAAGTAGAGAGGAGATATAAAATGAAACAAAATCTTATAAATGACGTTATGCAGTCTATGTTGCCCTGTTTAAATAATGCCCAGCTTGAAAAGCTACAAGCAGTAATGCAATATGTTCTTTTTCAGTATGAAATAACCAAGAAAGACGAAAACTCGGAATGCAGTACACTTAATTTTGTTGACTTATTTCTATCGGCTAAACGGGTCGAAGGATGTTCGGAAAAATCGCTCAAATACTACCATACAACCATTCAAGCTATGCTTTCTACGGTAAACAAAGATATAAAACAGATTGAAACGGAAGATATACGCAGCTATCTTACAAGTTATCAGCAGCAAAAACAGTCATGCAGAGTTACGATCGATAATATTCGGCGGATATTGTCGAGTTTTTTCTCGTGGCTGGAAGATGAAGATCATATTTTAAAAAGTCCGGTACGGCGAATCCATAAAGTAAAAGCTGTTATTAACATAAAAGAGACTTATTCCGACGAAGCGCTAGAAATGATGCGGGATAACTGCACCGAACCGCGCGATTTGGCAATGATCGATATGCTTGCATCAACCGGCATGAGAGTAGGAGAAATGGTGCTTCTTAATCGGAACGATATAGATTTTAACGAACGTGAATGTGTTGTGTTCGGTAAGGGTAATAAAGAACGAGTGGTATATTTTGACGCGCGAACAAAGATACATTTAAAAAATTACCTGCAAAGCAGAACTGATGATAATCCAGCTCTTTTCGTCTCGCTTAAAGCTCCATATAATAGAATGAATATTGGCGGTATTGAAATTTGTTTGCGCCGGTTGGGAAAACACTTAGGATTGCAGCGGGTTCATCCTCATAAATTCAGGAGGACTTTGGCGACAATGGCAATCGATAAGGGAATGCCCATCGAACAACTACAGCAGCTATTGGGCCATAAACGTATCGATACCACATTGCAATACGCGATGGTAAAACAAAGCAATGTAAAAATTGCACACCGCAAATATATTGGGTAAGAACTAAGACTCCTCGACGATAAAATTGAGCTCAATCGGCAGATAAATACTAATTTAGAGCAGCAAGCGCAGGCAATTTTTAAGTCGTGGTTTATTGATTTTGAACCGTTCGGCGGTACAATGCCGGATGATTGGAGTATTTCAACACTTAATCAAATATCAAAGTTAAATGCCGGTGGAGACAAACCACTAAAAATATCTAATATTAAAACTAAGCAATATCTTTACCCTGTTTATTCAAATGGATTAGCGAACGATGGTTTGTATGGTTATACAGATAATGCTAAAATATTTAATGAAAGTGTAACTGTATCCGCAAGAGGAACGATAGGTTCCATATGTTTACGTCATACCCCTTTTGTTCCAATAGTTCGTCTTATTTCGATAATCCCAAATAGTTTTATTACTGCAAAGTATTTATACTGTTGGCTTAAACATTCACATATTACTGGTACAGGAACAACTCAACAACAACTTACTATTCCTGATTTTGGCGAAAAAGAAATTATTGTACCACCAATAGATTTAATGTATTATTTCACTGAAACAGTAGAACCATTGTTCAATAGTATCTGGCTTACTCAAGATGAAATTTATACTCTCACTGCCCTCCGCGACACTCTTCTCCCCAAATTGATGTCTGGAGAAATAGACGTTTCAAAAATAGAGCTTGATTGATATATTTTCAAATAACTTGAAAGATTTTTACAGCTATAAGAATTTGTTATTACATTGTACTTGCAAAAATCACTTTTTATATGATAATATCGGTTTCAGGAGATTTCGTATGGCGAGTACCTTAGTTCAAATTCGAGTAGATGAAAAGTTGAAAGACGATGCTGCTGCCGTCTATGAAGGTCTTGGCTTAGATTTATCAACAGCAGTGCGTATTTTTTTTAAGCGGAGCGTTGCAGAAAACGGCATTCCATTTAGCATGAAGTTAGGAAACGCCGAGCAAAACACTCTAAAAAGACAGATGCCGCAAGATGTGATGGCAGCAATGCAAATGATGACACAAAGTGCTGCGTTAAACGGCATTGACAACATGAGTATCGAAGAAATTAACAATGAAATCAATGCCGTACGCAAGGGGCAATAGTATGCTTTTGTATGCCGTCATAGACACGAATGTGCTTGTTTCTGCATTTTTAAAAGAAAATTCAATTCCCCGCTCTGTCGTCAATACTATGTATGCAGGTACTATTATTCCGATTTACAATGAGGAAATTATTGCTGAATATTCTACCGTACTGCACCGCCCAAAATTTTGTTTTCCGACAAAATCAGTTGATATTGCAGTACATGCGATACAAGAGATAGGGATAAAATTTAACGGTATATCAGTTAATGAACCAATGCCCGATCCGAAAGACATTGTTTTCTATGCCGTTACGTTACATGCTCGGCAACAGTTTAATGCTTATTTAATTACCGGCAATATAAAACATTTTCCTGAAGTTCCCTTCGTCATAACACCGCATCAGGCCTTGGATATATCAGCCGATAAATTCTGATTTAGCGGTCTGTGTTCTCTATTTTACCGATATCGTAAG
>CAJPTT010000268.1 GCA_905373565.1 uncultured Treponema sp.
TTCATTCGTAGGGACAACATACGAAGCAGGAAAACCGCCGCCCATATTGATCATCTTGAGCTCGATATCTTCTTCCTCTTCAAGAGAGCTCATCAGATACTTTGTTTTTGCAATAGCATCATCCCATTGTCCGATATCCCGCTGCTGACTACCGACATGGAATGAAATCCCATACGGAACAAGCCCGAGTTCTTTTGCTAAAATACAAAGATCATAGGCCATATCGGGATGACAGCCGAATTTACGGGAAAGCGGCCAATCCGCGCTATTGGTATTTTCAACCAAAATGCGGACATAAACATGCGATTGGGGAGCGTACTTTGCAATATTTTTTAAATCTTCTTTACTGTCGGTAACAAACAACCGGACACCTTTTTCATAAAAATAGGCAATATCCTTCGCCTTTTTAATCGTATTCCCATAGCTGAGCCGGTTGGGGTCAATTCCCAGAGCAAGTATCTTATCAAGCTCGTAGCGTGAAGCGATATCAAAATTGGCGCCCAATTCAATGAGCAGCTTTAGGATTTCTTCGTGGGGATTTGCCTTCATCGCATAATAAATATCTGCAGTGGAAAAGAACTTCTTTAATTCAAGATAATTTTTTTTAATGCGCTCCAAATTGATAACAACGCAGGGGGTTTCGAGCTTTTCGGAAAACTGCATTATTTTTTTCCACTCGTTTTCACTAAGATAATCGGTTACGTTCATGTCCGCCTCCGGATGTGTCTATGGGACTATGATGATATTTACATGGTTTTAGTTGTAAGAGGTATTACCATAATCATATACTTCTTATCTGTCAACAAAGAAAATGAATAAGAAGTAATATAACCGATTTTTTTCTATTTTAAAATAGGAAAATGGGAAAAATGGAAATATTTATTTAAAATGGAATACTAAAGTGGGTTACAATGACGCAATATTTAATTTATGGCAAGAATATTGACCCAATACGGTATGCAAAATGACACACCGTATCAGTAAACGGGACATAAGCGCCTCATACAGCCGGGTTTTACTTATAAAACCGTTATCAGCTTTACTGATGAGGCGTCTTCTAAAAATCTATCCCTGAATTTTTCAGATGCTCATACTTATTTTGAACTATAAAAAAGCGTTATAAGCGGAATTATTCCCTCAAAACATCGGCATTTACTCGATTTTTACTATTACATATCTCATATAACTTGGCACGCTTGTTGCTTTGCAATTAGTGAGGTTGAAAAACTTCAAGGACTTTCTAAAAGCCCTAACTTGTAAGCCTTTTGGAGGAAAACTATGAACTCATTAAGTATTTTTAATCCCTTATTTGCGGACTCTATGCTTGACTCATTAAATCACGACAGCTCCCATTTCGGCGTTTTCAGTCCGTTGGCAAATGCAACGTATCCGACCGTCGATGTGCGCGAAACAAGCGGCGCTTATATTATGGATATCGATCTTCCCGGTTATACGGAGAAGGACGTTACCATTCACTTAAAAGAACGTGTTTTGACAATTGCTTCCAGCCATGAGGAAACAAAAGAGAGGGAAGAAAAGCCCAACGGCGAACAATTCCTTATCCGCGAACGCACGCAGCGCCGCTTTGTCAGACGGTTTACGCTGCCCGAAGATATCGACCAAGACAAGGTTGACGCTGCCTTTAAAAACGGCGTATTAACCGTCAACATACCGCGTAAGGAGATTGCTCCTCGCCGACAGATTGCCATAAAATCAAACTAAGAGATTTCCGATCAATCTGAATCATGATTGACCGAAGCGGCAGGAACTAAGTGAAAAGCCCTCTGCATGATAATTAAACCTGTTCGGAAACTTCCGTTTCGGAACAGGTTACCCAGAAATGCGGAGGGCTTTTTTATACACTTGCGATTGACAAAAAACTTTTCTAAAAACTCAGGTATAGTTTTTAGAGTTCCCTATACTTTAAATTTTCCAACCTCATTTGCCACACTTTCAATACTCTCTTTATTCTTTTGCGTAATTTCATGTATTTCCTGCACTGCCATATTTATCTGCACAGAGCCGGAAGCCATTTCGTTCATGCTGTCGGTAATAGCGCGAGTTAAATAATCAAGTTTATGCATTTCTGTCACAGCGGTCTCTCCGCCTGTAAGCATCTCTGCCGATCCGTCCTTTACTTCTGCTGTTACCTTGTTAATGTTTTTTATGGCGAATAAAACTTCACGGCTGCTGTTTTCTTGTTGCTTTATTGCAGCAGTAATTTGTTCAATATGTTTAACCACTTTTTCAGCTAAAACAAAGACTTCTTCAAACACACTTTCGGCTGCGCTGCCTGAACCGGTAAGATTCTCTATAATTACGGTCGATTCTTTTAGCATTGCAGAAATTTGTTTGCCCTGAATATTAGACTCTTCCGCCAATTTGCGTATTTCATCGGCGACAACTGCAAATCCTTTTCCCGCTTCTCCTGCATGAGCAGCTTCTATTGCCGCATTCATTGCCAAAAGATTAGTCTGACTTGCAATATTTTGAATGACCAGGCTTGCCTCCTGTAACGCACCCGATTTTTCGGCAATCCGTGCAACATCGGCATTTGCAGCTTCGGCTCCTCCCTTTCCCAATTTAGACTGTGTATGCAGTGTTGCCATAAGAGCGTTACTGTCATCAAGCATTTTTCCTATCGTTTCCATATTAGCAGCCATTTCTTCTATGGACGCGGAAGATTGGGCAACATTTTCCGCTTGAGTTTCTATGCTGTTATTCAGCTGTCTGATAGTACGGATCATTTGTTCAACAGTTGAAGCGGTTTCCGTTACACTCGCAGCTTGCGTTATCGTCTGCTGTTTTACACCGTCTATGTTTATATTTATTTGATTTACGGCGCTTGCCGTTTCGGTCATATTTGCAGCAAGCGTTTCTCCGACTGCCGTCATAACTTGTATATTGAGTCCGACACTTCCGATTGCCTTACCAATCTTTTCAATCGTTTGGTTAAAGTATTCGGACATATCGGCAATTTCATCATTACCTTGAACAGGAAGCCGTACCGTTAAATCACCTTCACCTTGAGCAATATTTTTTAAGGCAAACGTTGTATTTTTAATCGGTTTGAGTATAGCCTTAATTAAAACTACCGTAACTGCTACAATAAAAAATATGCCCAGTAATGTTATCGAAAGCAATGTTATCGTCATCTTCCATAATTTGCTGAATACCTCAGCAACAGGAACAATTAAAACAAGAGTCCAGTCACTGCCTGCAAACGGCAAACTTACAAAAAACATATTGGTATTTTCAACAGGAAATTCAAAAAAGTTATATTCAGTTGAACCGAGCGCCGTTTGCAGCGGGGCAAAGATTTGCGCATCCCCTTTAAAAATAGTGTCATCAAGCGAATATTTTTCATGAACAATAAAATGCCCCTTTTTGTCAATTAAAAAGGCTTTCCCTGTTTCAAAAAATTTTATTGACTTGATTGTATCTCTCATAGCGCCAAGCGGCAAATCGAGTCCTACAACACCACGCAATACGCCGTTTTCATAGACAGGATAACTCAAGCTTATAACCGGCACATTATCAATCGAACGCAAATAAATCTCTGAAATTGCCAAATCTTTGTTTTTTACTGCCGATGTATACCAGCTTCGTGCCGTCGGATCATAAGAAGCATCTGCAATCCATCTTGCTCCATCTATAAATTTTTTATTTTCAAAACCGAAAAAAACATCATCGAGCATGGCATCACTATCTGTAAGTGCAATAAGCATATCCGCCATGTCAGCATCCGAAGGAAATTTCGATGCCCACAAAATTGCAAGATTTTTTAAGATATCCGCCTTTGTCTGTATAAAGTTCGAAACTTCAGAAGAATAATGTAAACCTATTTCTACAACCTGCTCTCTAAAAGACTCATGTAAAATTTTTCTTACTCTAAAAAAAGAGATTGTCTGAATAATAG
>CAJPTT010000269.1 GCA_905373565.1 uncultured Treponema sp.
TTAAAATTTCACTTAGTCTATCAGTTTTTGCCGTTTGCCGATAGTACCTTCTTACTGTGCGTTTACCCATTCAATCGTGTTTTTTTTCTTGACTGAATATATGATGTTTTATATAATAGAAGAATGAGTACTAAATCATTTAAAGGGGGGTGTCATCCTCCCGAGCGGAAAGCAATTTCCGCAGAATCCGAAGTCTTGGCTGTCATGCCGTCAACAAAGATGGTGTGGATTCCTGTTACCCAAGGCGGTGCTCCGAATACTCCGTTGGTAAAGGTTGGCGATACGGTTGTACGAGGTCAAAAAATAGCGGAAACGGACAAGTTTATGTCTGCGCCTGTACATGCTTCGATCTCCGGTACCGTAAAAAAAATAGAACCCCATCTCGTTACAGGTAATACGGACGCACTTTGTATCGCAATTCAAGCGGGCGAGGAACCTTCCGAATCCTTTATGGAACCGCTTGATCCCTTCACGTGCACAAAAGAGGACGCCATTAAGCGTATCCGCGAGGCTGGTATCACCGGTATGGGCGGCGCTTCTTTTCCGGTGCATGTCAAATTGAGCCCTCCTAAAGATGCTAAAATCGACTACATTTTAGGTAATGCTGCGGAATGCGAACCGTATCTGTGTACCGATGCCGCTTCCATGTATCATTCCGCGGAAACCATTGTAGACGGAATGGCGATTATTATGCACATTACCGGAGCAGGCAAAGGCATTATTGCGCTTGAGGATAACAAGACGCACTTGGTTCCGGTGTTCGAAAAGGCGATTGCAAAAATAAAGCAAAATCCTGTCGGCCCGGGTGCTTACGACATTTCCGTTGAATTATGCAAAACAAAGTATCCGCAGGGCGGTGAGAAAAACCTGACATCCGCTGTTGTCGGCAGGGAAATTCCTTCCGGCGGGCTTCCGTTCCAGATCGGCTGTATTGTTCAGAATGTCGGAACAATGAAGGCAATTTCCGATGCATTCCGTAAAGGGGTGCCGCTCATTGATCGGCCGCTCACACTTTCGGGAGGAGCATGTGAAAATCCGGTGAACGTAATCGCTCCGATCGGTACCTGTATCGGAGACCTCATTCCCGATGTCATCCGCTTGAAGCCCGGCGTTACAAAGATTATTTCAGGCGGCCCGATGATGGGCTTTGCGATGAAAAACGCGGATTTCCCCGTACAGAAAAATACGTCGGGTGTTCTTTTCTTGACGAGAGAGGAAGTCAACCTTGATGAAGAAAGCCCCTGTATCGGGTGCGGAAAATGCGTAACCCATTGCAGTTGCCAGCTCTCTCCCGTTCTGATGATCCGCGCCTTAAAAGCGAATAAACTCGACGAAGCCGTTCGCTGCGGCTTGATGGACTGCGTTGAATGCGGGATTTGTTCTTATGTGTGTCCTGCCCGCATAAAGCTTGTCCAGCGCTTTAAGGTCGGAAAGCAGCTTTTACGTGAAGCGAAGCAAAAAGAGGCTGCAAAGGCAGCCGCTGCGCAAGGAGGAAAATAGATTATGGCTGATACAGATAAGAACGAAATTTATCTTTCCCCCGCGCCGCATATCGCGAGCCCCGTAACTACCAAAAAGCTGATGATACACGTACTGATTGCGCTGGCTCCGCTTGCGCTGTACGGTATTTATTTATACGGAGTACCGGCGCTCATCCGTATTATTGTTTCCGTAGGCGTTGCAGTCGGCGCCGAAGCTGCGTTCCGAAAAGCGATGAACAAGGATATCCGCATAAAGGATTGTTCCGCTGCAGTAACCGGTTTGCTGTTGGCGCTTGTTTTGCCGCCGCTTATTCCGATCTGGATTGTTGTTGTTTCCGCCATCTTTGCCATTATCGTAGCAAAAGAATTTTTCGGCGGGCTCGGCGCCAATCCCTTTAACCCTGCGTTGGCAGGCCGTGCCTTTGCTTTTGTCAGTTTTTCACGCTTGATGACTTCATGGGTGGCGCCTCATCACGGCTTTGATGCAGTGAGTACGGCAACGCCGCTTTCGTATCTTAAAATGTCGGAAGGCGGAATTTCCACTGCGGCCGCAATCGCGGAGAAGATGGGGTTATCTTCCTCAAGCGACGTATACCTTAAACTCTTTTTAGGAGATCACGGCGGCTGTATCGGCGAGTCCAGCGCGGTGCTGATTCTCATCGGTTTTGTCTACTTGCTGGTTACCCGCGTTATTGAATGGCAAATTCCCATTTCTATGATTGTAACGGCTGTGCTGGTAACATGGCTTGCGGGCATTGATCCGCTGCTCACGCTGCTAAGC
Organism: uncultured Treponema sp.; assembly: GCA_905373565.1. Lineage (GTDB taxonomy): Bacteria > Spirochaetota > Spirochaetia > Treponematales > Treponemataceae > Treponema. Next base: position 2,263 of record CAJPTT010000269.1, read on the forward strand.
GGCGGTTTGCTGTTCGGCGCCGTCTTTATGGCTACCGATTATGCGACTTCTCCCGTAACCTTTAAGGGACAGATCATTTTCGGCGCGGGCTGCGGCTTGATTACCGCTTTAATGCGCTTGTTTGCCGGAATGCCGGAAGGCGTTATGTACAGCATTTTGATTATGAATTCGGTTGTTACGTTCTTAAATAGACTGATTCAGAAGAAATACGGATATGTAAAGCCCGTTAAAGCGGCAAAACCGGCTAAGGAGGGTGCAAAATGAAACAGATGATGAAATTGTCCGTTACATTGGCGCTGTATACCGTTGTAGCCTGTCTTGCGCTTGCGGCGGTTAATATGCTGACCTCTCCCCGTATCCTTGCGGCTAAAGAGGCAAAAACAAAGCTCGCTCTTCAAGCGATTTTCCCCGATGCGGACTCCTTCCGTCCCATCACCGAAGGAATGCCGAAATCGGTCGATAAAATAGCGTTCGGCGATACCTTCCTTGCGCTGAGCGGAGATAAACCTGCCGGAATTATCGTAACGGTGAGCGGTCATACGTATGATCAGGCGACTATCCTTATCGGTATCGACATGGAAGAAAAACTGAGGATGATTCAGTTTTTGGTATTAACCGATTCACCCGGTATCGGAACAAAGGCGAAGGACGAACCGTTCATCGGACAGTTCCGCAATAAACCGACTACCGATGCCTTTGCGCTGGGAAGCGATGTTCAAGCGATTGCCGGCGCTACGATTACCTCTACGGCTGTTACCCGCATGGTAAAAATTGCCGTCGATGCCGCTTCTTCATATATGAGCAGTCAAGGGCTTGGCGGCTCCGGCAGCGGAAACTAAGAGGAGAACGGTTATGAAAGAGTATGTACGCATTTTTACAAACGGGTTGGTGAAAGAAAACCCCCTTATTATGCTGATGATAGGGCTTTGTTCCGCGCTCGCCATTACCACTTCCGTTGCAAACGGTATCGGAATGGGGCTCGCAATGACTTTCGTTATTGTGTTGAGCGAGATGATTATCAGTATGTTCCGAAAGTTTATTCCGAATGATATCCGTATTCCTATCTTTATTATTGTTATTGCATCGTTTACCACTATCGTAGACCTTCTGATGCAGGCCTTTTTACCGGAGCTCTCCGAATCGATGGGTATTTTTATTAAACTCATCGTTGTAAACTGTATCATTATGGGACGTGTCGAATCGTTCGCTTCAAAGGAATCTCCTTTAAAAGCGATGGCGGATGCATTGGGTATGGGCATGGGCTTTACGTGGGTGCTGGTCGTTATGTCCGCAATCCGTGAGCTTTTGGGCACCGGTACCGTACTCGGTGTGCGCTTGTTGCCGGATGACTACCTTATTAAGTTCTTTGCAAACTCTCCCGGCGGCTTTTTTGTATTCGGTGTGATGATTGCCTTAACGTATTTGGTACAAGATCAGCGGAAGCAGCGGAAAATACGGAAAGCAGCCGCATTAAAAGAAGCGGCGCTGAAAGAGGCTGCCGCATTACGGGAAGCTGAGCTGGCGAAAGAAGCTGCGCTCAAGGCGGAGGCTGCACAAAAAGAAGCCGCGTTAAAGGCGGAAGCGGAAAAACAAGCCGCTGCCCCCGCGACCGAATCTGCGGC
>CAJPTT010000270.1 GCA_905373565.1 uncultured Treponema sp.
TGCAGTCGGGCTTTAATACCCTTTATTACGACGCAGAGCGTCGGGGTATTAAACCGCACGAATAAACACTTACAGAGGCAAATGGACATTTTTAATCAATACGCCCCTTTTATACAGGATTATATTTACCGCTCCGGTTGGCAGGCGCTTCGCGCGGTGCAGAATGCGGCGGGCGATGCTCTTTTCAATACCGATAACAATGTGCTGCTGACGGCATCCACCGCTTCCGGCAAAACCGAAGCGGCGTTCTTTCCTATCTTGAGTCTCTTGTACGAAGAGCCGTCTGCCTCGGTGGGAGTGTTGTACATCGCTCCGCTCAAGGCGCTCATCAATGATCAGTTCGGGAGACTGAACGAGCTTTGCGAGGAAGCAGGAATCGCCGTAACGCGATGGCATGGTGATGCGCCGCAGAGCCAAAAACAAAAGCTGCTCCGTAAACCGGCGGGGATTTTGCAGATCACCCCGGAATCCCTTGAAGCGCTGATGATCACCAAGCAGAGCGAAATACCCTCTTTGTTCCATGACCTACGCTTTATCGTCATTGATGAAGTCCACTCCCTGCTGCGTGCCGACCGCGGCGGGCAAACCTTTTGTCTGATCGAGCGGCTCTGCCGGACTGCGGGCTGCAATCCCCGGCGGGTTGGGCTTTCCGCCACACTCGGTAACCCTGAAGAAGCGGGAGCCTTTCTTGCTGCAGGCAGCGGGAGAGAAACAGTTATCCCCAAATGCGACGGCGGCAAAGAAGTGTGGCGGCTTTCGATGGAACACTTCTTCAACACGGAACCTCAAGCTGACGAAGGTAAGCCTATTACCATCGAAGCGCTTACGGTAGAACCCGCCGCGGACACTGCCCCCAAGGCTGCCGATCCGGGGATGGGCTATATCTTTGAGCATACCCGCGGTAAAAAATGCCTCGTGTTTACCAATTCCCGCGAGGAGTGCGAATCCGTATGCCAGCACCTCCGGCAATACTGTGAAGCCAACCACGAACCCGACCGCTTTTTAATTCACCACGGCAACCTTTCCGCTTCGTACCGCGAAAGTGCGGAAGAAGAGATGAAGGATGACGACTCGCTCATCAGTGTGTGCGCTACCGCTACACTGGAGCTGGGGATTGATATCGGGAGGCTGGAGCGGGCATTCCAGATTGATGCACCCTTTACCGTTTCCGGTTTTTTACAGCGTATGGGACGTACCGGACGGCGCGGCACTCCTTCGGAAATGTGGTTTGTTATGCGGGAAGATCATCCCGAAGCGCGGGCAATGCTGCCGGAGATGATTCCGTGGTATCTTATTCAAGGGATTGCACTTGTTCAGCTTTATATCGAAGAGCGCTTTGTGGAACCGCCGCGCACGGAAAAGCTGCCCTTCTCCCTGCTCTATCACCAGACCATGAGTACGCTTGCATCCTCAGGTGAGATGACACCGGCGGAGCTGGCCTCCAGAGTACTGACCCTTTCGGTATTCCGCCGCATCAGTCAGGAGGACTTCCGTACCTTGCTCCGGCACCTTATCACTATTGATCATATCAACCGCACGGAAAACGGCGGGCTGATTGTCGGGATTACCGGGGAGCGGGTTGTCAACAATTATAAGTTTTACGCAGTGTTCCAAGAAAATATCGAATACACGGTGCGTTCCGGTTCCGAAGAGCTGGGAACAATCGTCAAGCCGCCGCCTGAGGGCGAGAAGATAGCCATTGCAGGCAGGGTGTGGGCAGTGGACGAGGTGGATCACCAGCGCCGCGAGGTATACTGTACGCTGGTAAAGGGGAATATCCCTGCGTATTTCGGTGATGTGGCAGGCGATATACACACCCGTATCTTGGAACGGATGCATACTGTCCTTGCCGAACGGAAAAGCTACCCGTACCTGATGCGCCATGCCGTGTGCCGTTTGCAGGAAGCGCGGAATACGTTCAGCAAGGCAGGGATGGACACTCACCCGCTCATTTCCCTCGGCGGCTCTATGTGGGCGCTCTTTCCTCAGCTGGGCAGCTATGCCTTTCTTGCGCTGGAACGCTTTCTCAAGCTCCGCTGCGGTGCACGGCTTGGGCTTAAAGGCTTGAGTCCGTCCAGACCGTACTACCTACAGTTTACCATGCAGGTAAGCGCACAGGAATTCTATCGCATTATTGCCGAAGAAGCCGCACAAAACTTTGACCCGCTCGAGCTTGTGTACGAAAGGGAAGTTCCCATCTTTGACAAATACGACGAGTATGTTCCCTCTGAGCTGGTACGCAAAGGATTTGCCTTAGGGGTGCTGGATATCGCCGGAATGAAGCAGCGGGTGCTGGGATGGAAGGAGAATGCGGGAAAGCTGTAATGTCAGCGTCTACGAAAGTTTATACATTGCATATTGATTGAGCGATACACCTTCTTGCGCTGCCTGTAATGCCAGTTTTTTATGTAAAGACTTTGGAATACGAAGTACAAACTTACCGCTATAATTCATTTCATCAACCGGTTTTGGAACTTCAAAGCCGTTTTCGAGTTTCGTTTCAATCCATCCTTCCATCGCTTCGTAAATATTTCGATACGCCTCTTCAAAAGAATCGCCGGTACTCTGACAACCGTCCAGTTCCTGAACGGAAGCATAATAATATTCGCCGCTTTCGTCGGATAGCTTTTTTATAACAATCGAATACGGTAAATTTAAGTAGTCTTTTATATCCATTTTATGCCTCTTGTACACGCTTTAAAATATCTTTTATATAGCACGCTTTCAATACATTATCAGCTTTTATTGTAATCACATTTCCAACAGTATTGATATATTGCCGATGAGAACCTTTTTGTCTGTCAAGTCGATAGCCTATAGCCATAAGCACCTTATCAGCTTCTTGCAGACGTATGCCGTTTGGTTGGTTTTTCATCTTTTCAATTATTTTCGGATCAGATGCAGACGCAGGTGAAAGCCGGAAACCTTAGAACAATCTGATATATTCATCAAATATAAACGTGCGGTTGCGCCGGTAACCGGTGGTCTCTTTGAGGATAGCGGCTTCCGTAAAGGATCGGAGTAAGCTATTTGCGGCCTTTGCAGAAAGATGCAGCGTATCCTGAACTATCGTACCGGTAACAATGGGCTTACTAAAAAGAAGATGTAACAAATCGATACCGGCAGCGGCTCTTTTTCCAAAGTCATTGAGAATTGTTTTTTCGCAGCGCCTGCGTAAATCGATAATACACTTGAGCGTATGAGCGGAATTTTGCGCTGTTTCACTGACGCCTGTTAAAAAAAACTTAATCCATTGCGTAAGATCATTTTTTGTCCGTACTAATGTTAAATTATCATAATAAAGCGTCTTATTCTTTTCAAAAAAATCGGAGAGATACAAAAGCGGCTGCTGCAAAACCTTACTATACACCAAATAGAGCGTTATTAAGAGCCGTCCTATCCTTCCGTTTCCGTCTAAAAAAGGATGAATGGTTTCAAACTGATAGTGCGCAATAGCTATGCGGATAAGATGCGGAATTTTGATGGTATCATTATTTAAGAAGATTTCGAGGTCGGACAGCAATTCCGGCAGATGTTCATGCGAAGGAGGCACAAAAACGGCATCAGCCAGCGTAGCTCCGCCAAGCCAATTCTGAGAAACGCGGAACTCGCCCGGGCTTTTATGTTCTCCTCTTCCTTTGGAAAGCAGTATTTTATGTGTGTTTTTAATCAACCTATTGGAGAGCGGCAGGGTATCCAATTCATTGATGGCTCTATTCATCGCTTGTACGTAGTTATGAACTTCTTGCCAGTCATCGCGCTTTTCAGGATCAAGATTGTTTTGTTCGCTTAAAGCTTCTTCGATATTTGTCCGCGTCCCTTCGATGCGATTGGATACAACCGCTTCTTTAAAAATATGCATAATGATAAAC
>CAJPTT010000271.1 GCA_905373565.1 uncultured Treponema sp.
GGAGGAGACGTATGAAAAAACTACATGTAAGCTCTGTAAGCATTCTTTTTGCAGCGCTGTGCCTTGCATTTACGGCTTGTAACCAAGGTGTGTCTGCCGGAAATGGGACAGGCACGGTACGAGTTGTTATTGGGGGAGAGACCGCCCGTGCCGTCGATTCCGCCAGCGGACTGCCGGTTTTTGATGAAAAAAATACGACAATTACCGTTACCGGCGAGGACGGAACTAAACTTGCAGAAGGGACAACATCGGTTACGGTGGAAGTCGGTATCGGTACAAAAATTACCGTCAAAGCGGTCGTAACAACCGCTGCGGGGGTATGGCGCGGTTCAACGGAGCACACCGTTACGGAAGGAACCAATACTGTTGCCGTAAAGCTTTCCAAAGCGCCGAAGAGCGTGGGAAATATTCTTATCGATGTGAATAAAGACGGAAATATAGCTAATCTCAAGCTGGCAAGCGGTGCATCTCTTGTGTCAAACGCCGTCGTCAATATGATAAAGCCTAAAAGGTATCCGGTAACCGCGCGGGACAGCATCGGGCGGATATATGTGCTGTATGAAGAATCTGTTATGAGTCATGCTGTTTTTCATTTTAAACGCTTTGATGTGGAAGGCAAGGAGGATACTGGCTTTGAATCAGCTATAACAGGTAAACTGCCATCCGGTGTTACGCTCGATAAGATAAAAACTATGGTGATTGATGCTAAAACCAATACGGTTTTTGTAGTTGCTGATGCTGGTACGAATCTGTATGCCTATGCTGTAACGGAAACCACGCATAACACCTTTACATGGTCAGGGGCTTTTAATCTCACCAGTCTGCCTCCTATAACTAGTCTCCATGGAATTGAGGCGATGGCTGCATATAACAATAGGCTGTTCTTAGTGGTAGATGTGGTAGATACTACAGGTAATCGTCATAATAAGCTGTTTGCATACAAGGTAGTATTATCCGCCACCGCTTTTTCGCTGGAACAGGAAGGTTCGGGAATAGAGCTGAATAAGCTCCGCTCCTATACAGGATGCACCGGTCTTTTTGCGGATGCAGATGGCGTATACTGCCTGCTGAGCGACCAAAATCTGTATGGCGGAAACTTGTATGCTCTTGGACAAATCGTCCGGTATCAATATTCCGGCAGCGCCTTTACCGGCGAAACCAAGATAGGGCTTAATCCCAAAGCTGCGGGTACGGATGGCATCCCCTTTGATGCGCAGTATTTTTCCGCTCCTGTAGGTTTTATCGGCTATGACGAAGAGAATCTCTACATTGCCGACGACGGGGTTGGTATTCAGTATGTAAACGAAAATTACCATGTTACCGCAAATAAAAACCGCATCGCCGCATTTAACCGTAAAACGAGGGGTTTGACTTTTACCGATACGGATGCAACGTGGTATGGGCAAAAGCCGGAATACAAACATCCCAATACGCCCATACTGCTGTGGGAGAGAGATCCTAGCGGTACTGCGTTCCGCTATTGGACAAGTGCGGACGGAACGGAGGCTTTTACTGACGCGAACAAGCTTTTTGATGCTTCCGCTTCCGAGAAACCTACCGATATTTTCTGCTATGACCAAGACGGTAACCTGTATATCCTGTGGACAGACAATTTCAATTACAAGGTTAGACGCTTTGAGCTGAAAAACGGCACCTCTTACGCTACAGGGGTAGATTCTCATGCATTGAGTACCCCATCATCACCTTCATATATCGCAGTAGATATTTCCGGCGGACAGAATTACTTATATTGCGGGTATAAAGACAGTACTAACAACTGGAAGGTGGAAAGGATGTCATGGATAGGTAATTTTGCTACTTTGACTACACCACATCCGATATGGTCTATTACAGTTGGAAATGACCTGATTAAAAAACTTACCGCGCTTGCTGCAAACAAGGACGGAGTGTTTACCGGTATACAAGAACCGTATCAAGATGGCAGTATCGATAAATATCGGCTGAAGGTAAAAAAATACAAAAAAGCAGATGGAAGTTTAGACAGTCAAATTACCCTTGAGGATGCCGTTTCGTATACCGATGTGACGACAGGGGATCCGATCGCTGACCCCAGTCCGGGGCATGATCCTAATCAAGCTTGTAATCAATATCAAGAGACAATTAACGGTTTGCAGATTGCTAACGGTATGCTGTACGGTATTTCATCAAAGCTGCATCGAAAATGGCTAATGAATGTTTCTCACGTATGGTCGCCGGATGTTTTTAAACACAGCAGTATACTGTATAAAATCGGTAGTACGACGGAAGCATTGCCTAACAGACCTTTAGCTAAAAAAGAAAGACCTGTTGATGATACGAACAAAGTCGGCTACGGCTTTTACCGCTTTATCGCCGTAAAATACGATGAGGCCGAACGGATTAGGCTTATCATCGCTTCGGATAGCGCATGGGGTAAAGGCGGCAGCGGCCATTCCCCCGATATGGCCAATACCGACACGATTGTGGAATTCAATTTAAAAGACATGGTATTCGGAGAGGTCAAACGATCGGACAATGTATTCTCTAAGAAGTTAGTAGTATCCGGTTTCGACTGGAACTAATGTGCTGAAACGATAAATCATACGATGGATTTTTTACAACGCTGCGCGGCGCGCTTCCGGCGTCCTGCGCAGCAAAGGCCGCCGGTGAGCCTCTGTGTTCCCGTGTACGGGACAGAGGGACTCGTCGGACGGTTTTTAGACAGTATTTTGGCGCAAAAAGATGCGCCGCTTTTTGAAACGATTATCGTCAACGACGGCAGCCCCGGCACAAAAGAACTGCGGAGTATTGTTAAAATATATACAAAGCGGTTTAAAGCGCAGGGGCTGCCGTTCGTGTTTTTGGAACATAGTAAAAATCTCGGTACGCTCGAAGCGCGCCGTACTGCGGTTACTGCGGCATCGGGGGAATACCTCGCTTTTGCCGACCCCGACGATGAACTTCCACCTACAGCACTCCGCGTCTTATACGAGGCGGCCTGCGCATCCGGCGCGGACATTGTGCAGGGCAGTATTGCCGTATTCGGTACTGAGAACGAACCCGAAATGCGTATCAAAACCTTTGCACAAAAAGCCGCACAAGTATATCATGGAACGCTTACCGGTGATGAGATTCTCCGCGGTTTTTTTATCGGGCAGCTTTATGCGGCTTTTTTATGCGGCAAGCTTTTTCAAACAACCCTTGTTCAAAAAGCATATGGCGAAATTCCGTTTACCTACTGCACCATGGCGGAAGATATGCTGCTCTACTTTTTTATCGCTTTACATGCCGATAGGTACCTCGGTATCCCCGATAGCGTATACAACTACCGCATCAACACCGGCGTTACTTCCCGCCGTCAAATCACCGATCTTTCCGAGTGGCAAAAGGTATGCTCCGTTACTTCGGTTTTTACCATCATTCTTTTATATTTGAAAGAACACCCTGCAATCGGCAGCGATATCCGCGAAGCCGTGCAGGATTCAGGCCGAGCGCACTATGCCGATAACCTCAAACAGCTAGAAGTCTGCGTTACGCCTGCATTACAGGAAGAGGCACGGGCTATGCTGAATGAGTGGTGGGGAATTATTGATTAAGAATTAAGAATTATGAATTCTTAATTCATAATTCTTAATTCTTAATTATTAGCGGCCATTTTGCCTCAAAAGTCGCATAAGGACTTACAGGAGGTGTGAATGACTAGGAAACCTTTTGAACAACTTACCTTTGCCGACGATTTTATGTTCTGTAAAGTCATGGAACATGAATCGCTGTGCCGGCCGTTTCTTGAAATGCTCTTTACCGCTCAGATCGGTAAAATTACCTATCTATCGACCCAAGATAACGTCACCGCTCACTCAGACGCAAAAACCGT
>CAJPTT010000272.1 GCA_905373565.1 uncultured Treponema sp.
GATACAGCCTTTCCCGCCGTCTGCGCAGACGGTTTTACGCCGGAATTCTTTATTGCGATTGACCCGCAGAATATTTCGTATCAACACATCATCGGTACCATCCCTAAAGAAACAATCGGTATCTTTGACCTTTCCACTCAAACCGCTACGGCACGCCGCTTTTATGAAAACGGCAATGCCTTCTTTTTTACCGCAGGCGGTCATCCGCTCGTCCAAGCAGCTGCACTTTTTTCCCCTTTTCCGCGGTTGCCCACCGGATCCGGTACCGTGGCCGTCGCCGCCTACCATGCAGCTCAAGCGCTCGGTTACCGGTATATCAAATGCAGCGGTATGGATTTTGCCTATACCGGCGGTAAGGCATACGCACGGGGCACCTATCTTTCGGAACAATATGCCGACAGTGCATCGCGTACCTGCCCCCAAGAACATTCGTTTGTCCGTCTCATGTTCCGTACCGAAACTTACAGCAAGCAAGCAAAAAAAGGCATCACCTATCGGACGCCACTTTTGGATTCTTACCGTGCAGCGTTTGAAGCGGAAAAACACTGCTGCATCAGCTGGCAGTGCACCGATTTTCAACGATTCCCGTACACGACTTTCCTCGCATCCTTTACCGAAAGTTTAAAGCAAAACAACCGGAATGCCGTCACAAGTATTCTCCCTGCGCTTGCATGGTGTAAAACACATAAAAAAGAAAATTTGACCGATATGGAACTTGTATCGGAACTCATTTCAGGGTATACTGATTAACGATGAAAAAAATAGTGATATCGGTATATGCCGCGTGTGCAATGCTTGTTATTGCCGGAAGTTTACTATGGTTTGTTTTTACTCTGCACAGTGATGTTGCAGCGGGAAAAACAGCAGCGCTGAATAATTTTAAAGTGTTTGCCAAACATACCGGCGAAATCGTATCGGAATCCGCACAAGAACCCGATTCAGCCCGTTTACAACCGCAGTTTGAACAACTATGCCGTAATTATCAAAAATATGTTCAAGCTGTCGTTATTAAAGATCCTACAGGCATCGTATTTACATGGCCAAAAGATACCGATATTTTTTCATACACCGAACAGTATGCCGTCGAAGTAAAAAATCTGCCGCTTTTTTTTACCGCGGCTCAAATACATATCCCGATTAAAGAAACCGGCAATACGTTTACCGTTCATGCGGCGATCCGAACGCTCCCTATCGAAACGATCTTTAACCGAGGCCGGATAGTTTTTTTCCTGCTGCTGCTGATTGTACTGATGACTGTCATGGTGTTAGTCTTTTCGTATATGGACGTAAAGCCTACGGCAAAAACACCGATATTTACAAGCCGTAGACGCATGCGGGAAACAGATGCCACCGATTTAAACGGCATTCAACCCGATACCGTGCAGTCCGATGAATATCTCGCTGTTGCGACATCACAGTATGAAAAAGATGCCATACAGCCGCAAAATCTCTCTCAATCGGACATCCCCCCTGCTCCGCAGCAGGATCGTTCAAATACTTACGAAAATCCGACAAGCGCGCATGAAGAAACAGCGACGGACAAACGCACAGCAAAGGTCAACACATCAAAGACTCAGGTACCGTTACATGAACAGCTTGAATCGCTAAACCGCTTGCATATCTACGATGATGAGCCGTCACAGCAGGTACAAACCGAAATTCAAGAAAACAGTTACGGAGTGTCGGCCGATGATAACCGGACAGAACAACAGACTGACGGCTATACAGGCACACCGGTATCGGAAAATACAGCTGAACAAGATATTTCGAAAACAGAAAACAGCTCGAAACCCTGCAATGATAGCGTGAACTTTGATGCCGAAAATTACGGTTCTTTTGAGAATCACACACAGGCAGGGAAATCTCCAATCGCACCGCAAGAGCCCCCAAAATCGACGCCGGTTACTACATTTGAAAATACTCCGCTCGCGGATAGGGCGCACAACAACAGCCATTCGCTTGAACAGGCTACTCTTATCGAAGAATTGACAACTGCCATTACGGAAACCGCCGTCGCCGAAGAAGATTTAACTCTCATGCTTATCCATGCAACCGATATTTCACATAATCAGCAAATTATCCATCTACTGCGGGCAACACTTGAGCGTATCCATAAAATATTTATCTTTAATCAGGATACGCTCGGTTTAATCATTTTTTATGCACCGCTGGATCAAGCAATGCAGACTGCAAGCAGCCTCTACGATGAAATTCATATGCGGCTTGAAGACCCTATAAAAAAATCTCTCGGCATCGGACTTACAACGAGAGCAGGACGGCTAATCCCGGCTCCCCGTATGATCGAAGAAGCAGCGGCCGCAATCGGAAAGGCAATCGAAGAAGGCAGCGATCCCATTGTCGCCTTTAGGGTTAATCCGGATAAATACCGACGATGTCTTGCCCGATTAAGCTAAAATAAATTATATTGGTAACCGGTTGACAGAGCGATATACTCTTATTATTATGCTTTTGCCGTTTATCCAACGACGGTGCTTTACCTTTAAGGCGTTTTTATAAAATATTCCAGAAACACAATGGATGGTTCACTATGAGTAACAGAGTTTCTTTCTTTTTCGGAAATCACTTTTTATCGGCTGCTCCTTTCGACGATGACGACTTCGATGATGATTTTGATGACGATTTTGATGATGGTTTCGACGACTTCGATGACGATTTTAACGATGATGACTTTGACGACGACTTCGATGAATAACCGATTGCGAAATCAATGGGGCTGCTAAAAATCGGCCACTCCGCTATAATCCGGTCATTTTATCGATATATTCAACACGAATAAAAGTAAGCCGGTAAAAGTAAAAAAGAGATTCCCTTATTCACGTACGCAAACCAAATAGCGGAAGCAGATTAAACGGCGGCTCTGTTGCCGCTATGCTTATGCAGAAATTCAAAATCAGCAAGCAAGATGTTGTAGACGGGACTGTACCAGATAGAGCAATTCATCGTACATATCAAAGTTTACTTCCAATGCAATCGGAAAGACATATATCTCCGTTTCATTACAATACCGTTTGATAAACTCGGGATCATTTACAAACCCCAAACTAATCATATTGCTGATACGGTCGGCGCATTTTAAAACCTTTGCACGCTGTGAACCGTACCTGATAATATGCTGTAAATATTCAGATTTTGACTGTCCCGGACGGCGGGTAACTTCCATAACCAATTCATAAACAGCGGAAGATTCAGAATCGATAGATAACAGTTCATTCACATTAAAATCCGGCACGTCTTCCAATACGTCATGGACGATCGACGCTTTCAGCAAAATGCTGTCAATATAGCCGTAATCGATGAGCGTTGCCATTGTATCGATTTGGTGGCGAAACATATTACCGCCTGCATGGCGAGCCTTCCCCCGTAAACCGGTCGCCAAATGAATATAAGGGGCAAGATACATTCCTTTTAACAATGCTACTTCATGTTGTTCCATCTTTTCCTCCCGTTTTTTGCACTCTATACAAGGTCGTGCAAGTACAGTGTAAACTTTTCAATCAGTCGTTCCGCTTGGCGTAGTTTTTCTTTTTCTCCTTCGACAACCTCAGCCGGAGCATGAGCCGTAAAATTCGCATTAGAAAGTTTTGCCGTTAAACGGGAAAGAGCTTGTTTTTCTTTTTCGAGCTCTTTCGTAAAGCGGGCGGCAAGCTGACTGCGGTCAATCTCGGCGCCGGTGATAATAAAGGCTTCAAAACCGGAACCTACCGTGCCGATGGAATTTGCAGGTTTATCGGAAGGTTTGCCGATAAAGGTAATGTCTGCAATACCGGCGAGCAGTTTGATTAAGTCAGTATTTTCCATCGCCGCCTGCGCAGGGGTTCCCTCTTCAATAT
>CAJPTT010000273.1 GCA_905373565.1 uncultured Treponema sp.
ATCGTCACGTATTTTGCAGAAAAATGGAACGTATCTTGTAAACGCAAAAAAGTTTAGAGCTTTCATAAAAGATAAAACAAGCGATGAAGCAGATTTTTATCTTCTTCTTGATGAAGTGCAGCTGCTTGAAAATTTTGTAGGAACTTTAAACAGCCTCTTGAGACATTCCAATTTTGATGTGTATGTAACCGGCTCAAATTCGAAATTTCTTTCCTCTGATATTGTTACGGAATTTAAAGGACGTGGAAGTGAAGTTCATATTTTGCCCTTAAGCTTTTCTGAATATTGCGAAGGTTTAAAATTAAAGCCCGAAGAAGCGTGGAAATCATATATTGTAACAGGCGGAATTCCTCTTGTGGCATTGATGAAGACTGATGAGGAGCGTTTTTCGTATCTAAAAAATCTTTGCGAAGAAACCTACTTAAAAGACATCATCGAACACAATAGAATCAGAAAGCAGTCAGCGCTTGCTGAAACTTTTGATATAATTGCTTCTATGATTGGCTCTCCTGTAAATTCCTTAAAACTTGCAAACACTTTTAAGACACTCACAAAAAAAGATATTACCGACTGTACAATTACGACCTTTATTGATTATTTTGAAGACGCATTTTTAATTTCGAAGATAAAAAAATTTAACATCAAGGGGAAAAAGTACATATCTTCGCCATTCAAAATTTATTTTGAAGACATTGGCGTTCGTAATGCTCGTCTTAACTTCCGTCAGATTGAAGAAAATCATATTATGGAAAATATTTTGTACAATGAACTTCGCTACCGTGGATTTTTAGTCGATGTTGGAGAGGTGCATGTAAACGAGAAGACAGAAAAACGTGATGTAAATGGAAAAAATATTTACGCACAAAAACAGCTTGAAGTTGATTTTGTTGCAAGTTCAGGAAGTCAAAAATTTTACATTCAGTCGGTGTTGAATATGGACTCAAGTGAAAAAGAAATGCAGGAAAAAAAATCTCTTTATAATATTGACGATTCGTTTAAGAAATTTGTAATAACCAAAAATAATTTGAATTCTTCAACCGATGAAAAAGGAATTGTTACGATTAATTTGTTTGATTTTCTAATGGGAGGCGGACTCTCCGTCTCGAATAAGCTCGGCTGATAGTGCTTATACGTTTTACTTTCGACGGCGTAGCTGGTGCTGATGAGTTTTTTAATCCGAATGCTGCAAAGTTCTGTGCAAAGAATTTGGTAAAATTGCTCCATTCCGGATCGTCGCACGGTAAGAGAATGGTTTTACCTTTGAATACATTAGGATTACATTCAATGTACGCATTTACCTCTTTTTACATACCCCTTATATATAAAAATTACACGGCATGAAAAAAGCCCAAACAAATCGACGAGTACAGCTGCACCGCACAGACGGCGGAAAACATCACTGCCGCAGCGAAACGCTTTTTATAAAACAAGTACATACAGCTGTACACTGTGCACAGTGCGCATGCGGCATTTATCGCAACTATGAGATTCATCTGAACCGAATCTATCGTATAAATTGCAAACCAATTGCGCATTCCCGCAATTATGCTCACATCCGCAATTAAGCCGCATGCGGTGCATAGAACTTTTGGCAGCCGGTCGAAGCCGACACGTATAGTAGGTGCGGATTTAATCGTCTGGCGCAGTGAGCGAATGCCCGACACTGCAAGGGCTATACCGGATCCAAGCCAAAATACAAAGGCTAGTACAAAAGTTGTTACACACGACAGCAAAAAACCGGTGGTATACATTCCTTTTGCCGGAACATAATCGTGCGCAAGAAAAAAACTCATGGAAAGGACATCTCCGTTTTCGGTTTTAAAAGCAACGTATTGTTCTTCTGGCAGCGCTTCTTTGCAATAAAAGCGGTTGTTTCCGATTGACCGATACGCGAGGCTTTTACCGTCGCTTCTTTTTTTCAGTACAATACCGTCCGTATTTCGTTGTATGGAAATCATTTGCATATAACCGTTCAGTTTTCCCGCGTGAGTCCATACGGAACGCGCCGGAAAATATTCGCCCGAAAACCGTGCAAAGTCCGCCGTATCGGCACCGCCTACGGCATTTGTACCGGCACTTCCGTTTGCATTTGCGCTCGTTTCCTTGCCGGCTTGCGTCCGATCGCTTTGAACAAGTTCATTCATAAGACTGCGGCAAAAATCGGATTCCATAACATTCGTTGCAATGAGGATTGCGCGCTCCCGCTCCGGCTGAACCCACAGCTGGGTTTGAAAACCGTAAGTTCCGCCCTCGTGTCCGAATATGCCGTTGTTTTTCGTATACTCCCAAAAGCCGTGCGCAAGCCCCGAAGCGGCTCCGAAAGAACGGTATGTTTCGCCGAACAGCTTGTCCTTCGTCGCAGGATCCGAAAATAAAAGCGAAGGCTCGCCGCTTTTTTTTGCCAATTCGGATGCATATTTTATGAGCGCGTTCGGCGTTCCGTTTAATGAACCTGCGGGGTACAGCCGCAAGCGCATAAAATCTTCTTTGCGAAATCCCTTTTTCGCATACGAATAGCCGTTTATCTTTTTTTTGAGCATTTCGGCTGTCCACTGCGGTTTTAACTCCGCGTCTTGAATGCCGAGCGGCGCAAAGATGTGTTCGGAAACGTACTCGTCAAAACTTTGTCCGCTTACCCGTTCTACGATAAAACCCGCAAGTGCCGCGCCCCAGTTTGAGTACGCCGATACGCTTCCCGGCTCAAACACTTGCGCCGGCTGATGTGCGGACAATATGTCGGCGAGCGGCTTTACCGGCTGTTCGTTCAAATAACGAAAATCGATTAAATATTCTTCAAAACCTGCCGTATGGTTCATTAAGTCGAGTATGGTAATGGACGCATCGTATCGTATGTTGCGCAAAAAGTTCTCGGGAAGATAGCGCCGTATGTCCGCGTTAAGGTCAAGCAAGCCTTTTTCTTCAAGTTGCAGTGCGCTTACCCATACGAGCGTTTTGGTAATGGAACCCCACTCAAAAAAATCGGCATCGGGCCGTATGCGCTGTTGTGTGTCGAGGTTTGCGTATCCGTAGCATTTTGAAAAAACGGCAGTACCGTGTTCGGCGATAATAATGCATACTCCCGGAACGCTCTTTCCAACATAGGATGCAGCTACGCCGTCGACGATGCTTTCGTATCCGCTTTTTACCGGTTGTACATCTTGCGCGGCGGCACAGAGGCAAAGAAAAAATATCGCTACACGACATAAACGGCGGAAAACATCACTAAGCGACCGTAACGTTTTATACATGATTTCCCGCCTTTTTGCCCTTGTTTTCGCCGCGTTTGTTTTCGATGCGTGTATTTTTGGTACGATCATTGTAAAAAACAAAATCGCAAATATCATCGCCGTTGCCGATAGTGCGTGTGCGCGCCCAGCGGATTGTCGGAATGCTTCCGTATACGACATCGTCGCTTTCGCAAAAAATCGCGGTCAGTTCGCTTACTTTGTGCTGCGTAAAAATATCGGCATAAAAGCAGCGACTGCAATCCCATTTGAGCGCGCGGCGGTCGTTTTGTTTCCATGTAAAATCCCAGCCGCTCGGGCCGAAAGTCGTTTTTAACGATAGGGGAGTCATAAGACGCATAAGCGAAAAACCGAACGGCAGTGTACCGATTTTTTGAAACGCCCTTTTTTGTTTTTCCGAATCCGACAGCACGGAAGCGCGCACGGCTTCAAACGCTTGCTCTTTTG
Source organism: uncultured Treponema sp. (assembly GCA_905373565.1). Taxonomy (GTDB): domain Bacteria; phylum Spirochaetota; class Spirochaetia; order Treponematales; family Treponemataceae; genus Treponema. The sequence continues at coordinate 3,693 of CAJPTT010000273.1, forward strand.
TTTTTCCGGCTGCAAGGAGTATTTTGTATGCGGCGACGGCAGGCAGTATTGACTTTTTTAAGTGGCGCGCCAGCATTGTGTTTGCAAAAGATTGTTCGCTTAAAAGGTGTTTATATTCGCTTTCC
>CAJPTT010000274.1 GCA_905373565.1 uncultured Treponema sp.
ATATAATATTCTTACCCATTCACACCATACTTTAGAAGGACGATGCTATGCCTGAAAAAAAACTTGTAATGATTGACGGCAATACTGCCGCCGGTCATGTCGCGCATGCGCTCAGCGAAGTTATCGCAATTTATCCTATTACGCCGTCAAGCCCGATGGGAGAAGTTGCCGATGAGTATTCCGCTCACGGGAAAACCAACATTTGGGGAACCGTGCCGCAGGTTGTCGAACTGCAATCGGAAGGAGGAGCTTCCGGCGCTGTTCACGGTGCATTAACTACAGGAGCGCTCTCTTCAACCTTTACCGCTTCACAGGGTCTCTTACTGATGATCCCCAACATGTACAAAATTGCCGGTGAGCTTACCAGCACGGTATTCCACGTAGCTGCACGCGCTTTGGCCACCAGCGCTCTTTCCATCTTCGGCGACCATCAGGACGTTATGGCATGCCGCCAAACCGGTTGGGCAATGCTGGCCTCAAACTCCGTACAGGAAGTTATGGATCTCGCGATTATCGCTCATACTGCGACACTCGAAACGCGTGTTCCGTTCCTTCACTTTTTCGACGGTTTTAGAACCTCCCACGAAATTCAGAAGATTGAAGAAGTTTCGCACGATGTTATGCGTCAGATGATCAATGACGATTTGGTACGCGCACACCGTCTCCGCGGCTTAACCCCTGAAAAGCCGATGATCCGCGGAACTGCCCAAAACCCCGACGTATACTTCCAAGCGCGCGAAGCGGTTAATAAATACTATCTCGCTACCCCCGAAATTGTTCAGCGGGTTATGGATAAATACGCGACCTTAACCGGACGCGCTTATCACCTGTTCGACTACTACGGCGATCCCAATGCGGAATCCGTCATCGTTTTGATGGGTTCAGGCGCCGATACGGTAGAAGAGACTGTAGACTATCTGAATAGTCAAGGTAAAAAATACGGCTTACTGAAAGTACGTTTATATCGTCCCTTCAGCGCGGAAGCCTTTGTAAAAGCGTTGCCTGCTTCCGTACAAAACATCACCGTACTCGACCGCTCGAAAGAACCCGGTTCACTCGGCGAAGCGCTCTACGAAGATGTACGCACTGCTATCGGCGAGATGCAGGCTGCAAAGAAATGCCCCTTTGCGCACTATCCCGTTATCCTCGGCGGCCGTTACGGTATGGGGTCAAAAGAATTCACCCCGACAATGGTCAAAGCCATATTCGATAATATGGAAGGAGAAAAGAAGAGCAACTTTGCTATCGGCATCGAAGACGATGTAACGCATGTAAGCCTTGCCTATGATCAGCACTTCCATGTTGACGATTCCGGTATGCATCAGGCGATGTTCTACGGACTCGGATCGGACGGTACGGTCGGCGCTAACAAGAACTCCATCAAAATTATCGGTGAAGCAACCGACAACAACGCGCAAGCCTATTTCGTATACGACTCAAAGAAGTCCGGGTCAATCACAACCTCACACCTGCGCTTCGGAAAGAACAAGATTCGCAAGCCCTACCTGGTCGGACAGGCGGACTTTATCGCGTGCCATAAATTCACGTTCCTCGAAACCTACGATATGCTCAAGAGCCTTAAAAAAGGCGGTACCTTCCTGTTAAACAGCCACTGGAATAAGGATGAGGTATGGGAATATCTGCCGATCGAAGTACAAAAAGATATTATCGCGAAAGAAGCGAAGTTCTACGTCATCGACGGTGTAAAAATTGCGGAAAAAGCGGGTATGGGCAACCGTATCAACGTTGTTATGCAGACCGCATTCTTTAAAATCTTCGGTATTCTGCCCGAGGACGAGGCCGTCCAACTGATTAAGAAATTTATTGAAAAATCCTACGGCAAGAAGGGGCCGGAAATTGTTCAGAAAAACATCAAGACCATCGATATGGCGCTTGAAGGTGTTGAACAGGTTACCTATCCCAAAGAAGCAAACAGTAAGCTTTCACGTCACGCCGCAATGAGCGCCGATGCGCCGGAATTTGTCCGTAAGGTACTAGGCAAAATCGCTATCAACGAAGGCGATGCGATAAAGGTAAGTGAAATCCCTGCCGACGGTACCTTCCCGACTGCAACCACGCAGTATGAAAAACGCGCAATCGCAGAGCGTATTCCGATTTGGAAGAGCGAACTCTGTATTCAGTGCGGTCAGTGTACGGTTGTGTGTCCTCATGCCGTTATCAGAATGAAGGCATTCGACAAATCAAATGCCGACCGTGCGCCTTCTGCATTCCGTTCCGTTCCGTATAAGGGCAAGGAATTCGATAATTCCCTCTTTACCATTCAGGTTTCTCCCGAAGATTGTACGGGATGCGGCGTCTGCGTCGAGCAGTGTCCTGCGAAGTCCAAAGAAAATCCTGCGGTTAAAGCAATCAATATGGAAAGCTTTGTCGAACACCGCGCCGTTGAATCGGAAAATTGGAAGTTCTTTATGAGTCTCCCCGATCCCGATACACGCAAGGTCAATTTGAGCCAGCCGAAAGGTCTCGGTATGCGCCGTCCGCTCTTTGAGTTCTCCGGCGCCTGCGCAGGATGCGGTGAAACACCCTATGTCGGCGTCTTATCGCAACTGTTCGGTGATCGCGCCGTTATTGCGAACGCAACCGGTTGTTCTTCCATTTACGGCGGTAACCTCCCCACAACTCCGTATGCAAAACGCGCGGACGGACGCGGGCCGGTATGGTCGAACTCCCTCTTTGAAGATGCGGCCGAATTCGGTTACGGTATGCGCTTAACCAGCGATAAACTTGCGGAATATGCGCGTGAAGTCGCCGGAAAGCTTAAAGAAAAAGGCGTTGCCGTTGCCGCTATCGATAAGGTGCTGAGCAATACGCAAGCCGATGATGCGGCAATCGACGAGCAGCGCGGCTTTGTTGATGAGTTGAGAAAAGAGCTGGAAAAATCTTCCGATCCGCTCGCAAAAGAACTGCTGTCCTTAACCGATCACTTTATTAAGCGTTCCGTATGGATACTCGGCGGTGACGGCTGGGCATACGATATCGGCTACGGCGGTTTGGATCACGTTCTTGCTTCCGGCAGAAACATCAACGTATTGGTTATGGATACGGAAGTATATTCCAATACCGGCGGTCAGATGTCAAAGGCTACCCAAATCGGCGCTATCGCAAAGTTTGCCGCATCCGGTAAGGAAACCAGCAAAAAAGACCTCGGCATGATGGCGATGAGCTACGGCTATGTGTATGTTGCGCAGGTTTCCATGGGCGCAAACATGTCGCAGGTTATCAAAGCATTCCGTGAAGCGGAAAGCTATGACGGGCCTTCGATTATCATCGCATACAGCCATTGTATCAACCACGGTATCAATATGACGAAGGGTATGTCGAACCAGAAAGAGGCCGTTACCTGCGGTCTGTGGCCGTTGTACCGCTACGATCCGCGCTTGGTCGATCAGGGTAAGAACCCCTTCCAGCTTGACAGCAAAGAGCCGGACTTTAACCTTGCAGACTTTATGTACAAAGAAGTACGCTTCAAGTCGTTAAAGAATGCAAATCCCGAACGCGCTCAAATGCTGCTTGATAAAGCGGTTGCGAAGGCAAAGCGGCGCTGGCAGGAGTATAAGTATCTGGCCGACCGCCCGTTCTAAGCGGATACGGAATAGAGAAAGCCTCTAACGCTCAGACAAGATTGTTAGAGGTATTCAGTGATGTAACGATAAAAAAAGCCGCTTGCTTCCGGTTGGAGGTAAGCGGCTTTTTTTATATGTCGGCTTTTTTATATTTCCATTTCCTTTTTTTTATGGTATCATCATTCCTGTTTATTTGTGCGAGAGTTCATACC
>CAJPTT010000275.1 GCA_905373565.1 uncultured Treponema sp.
GCCGACTGCAAAGCTCTTGAAGAACAGTATTACCGGATGCAGTCATTCGATCCGCAGCTGTTGCTGGACAGTTTTGACCGGAGACGGGAAGCGCTTAACACTTCTGTTGAAGATGCGGAGCTGCTTGATCTGTATTTTGAACACGCAAAGCTGATTTCCATGTTGTATGTCTACGAGGGAAACCGGCAATGCGGAAAATACGATACGCTCATACAGGGTGAAGCGCAGGACTTTTTACGGCAAGCAGAAAAATTGACTGGAAAACATGCGGGATTCACAAGGGAACAGATGTCCGCCCTCTTTATGCGGTATGCAAATTATCTGTATACAAAAATAGGCGTGCCGAAGAATACTTTTGCAATCGCTTCGGCAGTACCGGTGCTATACCGCAAGGCGCTCATGCTCAATCCCGGTAACATTGAAGCAGCGATAAAACTGGCATGCTGGCATATTTTCCCCGCTGACGTAACAACGGGAAATTACAATAGCTACATCGAATCGCAGGAGGAGTATCTAGAGGAGTTATCTGCTGCAGACCGGTTTAATGCGTATCTTTTATATTCAATTTACTATATGAAAAAATATGAAAATGCCAAAGGCCGCGCCTATTTACAAAAAGCTGCAGTATTGTTTCCCAATCATGTGTTGCTCTTGCGCGTCTATGAAAATTACCGGAACGGAATATTCAGTTTGTAAAAAGGAAGCGGTGGTATATGACGGATAGAGAGGATAAGAAAATACACGGTTTAGCTGTCAAAAATCTGTATAAAAGTTATACGATAGAAAAGAACAATTATGAGGTCAATAAAGATATCAACCTATCCATTCCGCCTGCATCGCTCGTATGGATTTACGGAAATTCGGGCGCGGGCAAATCCACATTTTTAAATGTGATTACCGGCATCGACACACCCGATGAGGGAAGTGTCAGTTGGGATGGCTGCGAAATCAATACCATGAATGTGAACAAGCGCGCTCAATTTCGGCTGGAACACTTCGGGCTGATTTTTCAGTTTTTTGAATTGATTAAGGCGCAGACTATTTACGAAAATGCCGCGCTTCCATTGAAGATAACGCGGAAATCAAAAAAAGAAATTGATGCGGTACTGTTTCCGCTGTTCGAATATTTTGATGTGCGGTCTCTCATTCGTAAAAAACCGGATCAACTTTCAGGCGGAGAAAAACAGCGGGTATCTATTGTCCGTGCACTTTCTACCAATCCGCGCTATATTATCGCAGATGAAATTACCTCCTCGCTTGATACAAAACGTTCCCATCAGGTATACGGGTATCTACGCAGTTATATAAAAGAGAAGAACGGTATCGGTATCTTCGTTTCGCACGACCCGATCATCAGCGAATATGCAGATACTGTGTACACTATGCAGGCGGGCTGCTTAATGGAACAGAGGCAGGGAGACCGTTGATGTTTTTATTGAAGAGCGTATGGGACAATATTCTGTTTCATGCAAAACGCAGTTTTCTTTCGGTGTTACTGATTACAATAGCGTCAAGCGCAATGTTACTCTACCGCGGTTTTGTGGAATATTCCGAACAGGGATTAGCACTCAGCTTTATTTCAAATTCGGGGCATATTCAAGTGAGTATGAAAAGTGCTGATGAGACGCAGCATACCGATAATACCGGCACGGCACTGTTAAGTGTACGGGATATGGAAACGCTGCGGAGCATCTATGCGGATATGCCTGCGGTGAAATCTTCCGATGCGATATTAAACTTTCAGGGGATTATCGGTACCGATAAAGATACGGCAGTATTTTGGGGCGCTGGATACGATGCACCGCAGCGCTTGGGCGCGACGGATGGAACACCGGTATTTGCAGGAGACCAAAGCCTTGTGCTGGGCAAAGGGCTTTTTGAAACGCTCAAACTGAGTACGGCGCAAGAACCCTTTGTCAACCTTATGTCTTCGATCGGGGACAGCGGTTTGTTGACAGGCTCCTTTGAAGTGAGCGGCCGGCTCGATACAGGCGCTCCGCAAAACGATGCCGGTTTGGTTATTGCTTCCCGCAGTGCGCTGCTCGATTTTTTTGAGCTGAAAGATTCCGCTTCGTATATGCGCATCTACCTCCACAAAGATACCGATATGCCTGCTGCACAGACTGCCCTCGATTCGTATTTTGCCGAACATCAGCTGCCGTATCAGACGCAGAATTGGAAGGAGCGCAATCCTTCGTGGGAACAGATTAGCGGTTTATTCCGCAATCAATCTTCTTTTATCAGCATCATTTTGTATATCTTGATTTTTACGGCATTGACGCAAAGTCTTTCCGCAAGTTTTATGGAACGGATCGGGGAGTTCGGCACGATGGAAGCAATCGGGCTGAAACGCTCCTCCGTTATCCAAATGCTGGTGCTTGAGGTATGCCTCATCAGCCTTGCCGGTATTATCGGCGGCATCGTGCTCGCGCAGCTGGGAAACAGTCTGACGGAAACATGTAATATTACCATGACCCCGCCCGGATATACACGGGCATACCGCCTCAGTTTTTACATCACCCTCCCGGCGATTTTGACAACCCAGTTTTTTATTTTTTTAACCGGCATTATTTCCGTGCTGCATCCGATGTACACTATTTGCAAACATAGCACGGTACAGCTTATCCATTATAATGGGTAATTCGTAATGTGAATGGATAATTTGTAATGTGTAATGTCTGATTGGTTTTGGGCGTTCCCGCCGGCAAGCGGCGGTCGGGCTTTACGCTTGTAGCTTTTTGCTGTGGTTGCAGCTATTTCAGCAGTGTTTCTCCTCACGTCGAAAACTGCGTTTGTTTCCTTTCAACAGCAAAAAGGCTACCGCTGCAATCCCTAACGCTGTTGAGCAATGTACATCCTTGTACATTGCTCAACGACAAGTTTTTCTAACGAAAAACTTGCTTCTGCCTAATACCACGGACATCCTTGTCCGTTCTGAATTGACATCCGTGTCAAAATTTGCACACGAGTTTTTTGCAAGCAAAAAACATCGCTACTGCATGGAATCACCGCCATCCATGGCGGTTCTGAAAATGTACATCCTTGTACATTTTTGACTGCAAGTTTGCTACACAAACTTGCTTCTGCTTAATACCAGCGGCATCCCTGCCGCTTCTGAGTGTACATCCTTGGCACCCATTGCACATGAGTTTGCTGATTGCAAACTCATTGCTGCGTGGAACCACTGCCTTCCATGGCAGTTCTGAAAAAGTAAATCCTTGTACATTGCTCAACGACAAGTTTCTTCTCAGTACTGCCACGGAGGGCAGGCGTATTAAGCAGAAACGATGTTTTGCCTTTGCAAAACTCGCACGTCAATTTACAACATGGACGTTGTAAATTGACGCAACTTGCTACTGTTTAATACCACGGACATCCATGTCCGTTTTGAGATATTCAATTTGTAATGCGTAATTACGCGCATAAGCCGCTTTAATTACCAAATACACATTAAACATTACAAATTAAATGAAGGAGGGGGTAGCGGAGGATCGCCTGCTTGAGTGGAGATATAACAGAAGCCGGTTTTAGACCGTGAGGGAAAAACACCGGCGCGGATAAAGACTGCCGAAATGTTCGGCAGGTTCAAGCAGGAAGCCGGAGCTCAGGGGGAGACTTCCCCCTCATTATATTTATTTGACAACTTGACAAATAAAAATTAAATTTGTTAAGGTAATAATTATGAAAACAGTGGCTGTAGGCGAATTAAAAGCGCAATTTTCGGAAATTTTGGACAAGGTTCAATTAGGAG
>CAJPTT010000276.1 GCA_905373565.1 uncultured Treponema sp.
GGAGGAATGGAATGAAAAAACATTTCATGGTAGCATTGACGGGCGCATTCATCGGTATTGCGGCTGTCGTATTGGTTAAATTCGGAAACCCGGGAAATATGGGCTTCTGTATTGCCTGTTTCTTGCGCGATATTGCGGGCACCTTAAAACTGCACAATGCGGCTGTGGTTCAGTATATGCGCCCCGAAGTCATCGGACTTATCGTCGGTGCATTTGCAATCGCGCTCATAAAAAAAGAGTTTAAGCCCCGCGGCGGTTCGGCTCCTTTTACCCGCTTTGTGTTAGGCTTTTTTGTAATGATCGGTGCGTTGATGTTCTTGGGCTGCCCGCTTCGTATGTTCTTGCGTTTAGGTGCGGGCGATTTGAATGCGGTATTCGGGCTTGTAGGGTTCATCATCGGTATCGCTATCGGAGTGGTATTCCTCAATAAGAATTTCTCCTTGAGCCGCGCGTATCCCCAATCCGGACAGGAAGGTATGCTTGCCCCCATCGTGATGATCGTATTCTTCATTTTATTGGTTGCATTCCCTGCCGTTCTCCCCTTTAGCGAAAAAGGCCCCGGTTCAATGCATGCCCCGATTGCACTTGCACTCGGTATCGGTCTTGTCGGCGGCGCATTGGCACAACGCAGCCGGCTCTGTACTGCAGGCGGTATCCGCGATGCAATTATGCTCAAAGACTTTCATCTTTTAACGGGCAGCATTGCTATTTTAGTTGCCGTGCTTATCGGAACGCTCGTAACCGGACAGTTTAAGCTCGGACTTGCGGGACAAGCCGTTGCCCACACCGACGGATTGTGGAACGCGCTCGGTATGGTGCTGGTCGGCTGGGCAAGTGTTCTGCTCGGCGGCTGCCCCTTACGCCAGCTCATCTTAACCGGCGAGGGTAACACCGACTCGGCTGTAACCGTAACCGGTTTGATTGCAGGCGCCGCTTTCGCTCACAACTTCGGGCTTGCTTCTTCCGGTAAAGGGCCGACCAGCGCGGGGATGATTGCCGTTGTTATCGGATTAGTTGTAACAGCCTGTGTCAGCGTATACTACGCAGCAAAAAATAAGTAACGTTTTCGCGGCATCCCTAATCATCGACCTCTTAGGGATGCCTCTTTTTTTAACATACAAAAGGGAGCTTCTAAATAACTCAATTTTTAGAGACGCTCGAAGGAGATCAAAATGGCAGATTATACGGTAGATGCACGGGGGCTTTCCTGCCCCGAACCGGTAGTACGGACAAAAAAAGCATTCGATGCACATCAGAATTTTACGGTGCTTGTCGATAATGAAACCTCAAAAGAAAATGTTATCCGCTTTTGCGATAAGATGAAGGCAAAGACCTCCGTTTCAGCCGACGGCAGCGACTGGAAAATCACCGTTTCAAAATGATCTGCGGTTACGTAATAACGTTTCACACTCATTACGAAGCGCTCGTTTGTATGCGCAGTCTCGAAAAAAGCGAGGCTGTGCAAAACGGCGTGATTACCGTCAAGCTTATTCCCGTGCCGCGCGAACTCAGCTCCGCTTGCGGTACGGCGGTTAAAGTTATGATAAAAGACGGCGCTGTGTTCGACGCAGAGAACTTCGCAAACATTGAACGCGATGAAGTGTTCAGCTTTGATGCTGCCGGAACATACACCGCAGCGGACAAGTAAGAGGCAAACATGAGCTGTGCAGTCCCGGATAAAAATTTCAGTTTAATTAAATCTTCGTCCTATTCGGGATGAGGGGCAAAATTAAGTGCGGGTGCACTGGATGGATTATTAAAAAGCTTTCCTATTTGCTCCAATCCCCGGCTGTTGGTCGGCTTCGATACATCGGATGATGCGGCTGTTTATAAAATCAATGACGAAACGGCGTTAATCTTTACCGCCGATTTCTTTCCGGCTATTACGGACGATCCGTATCTGTTCGGGCAAATTGCCGCCGCTAATGCGCTCAGCGATATTTACGCAATGGGCGGCGTTCCGAAACTGGCGCTCAATCTTTTTTGTATTTCGGAAAAAATGCCCGAACCCATTATCAAGGAAATACTGCGGGGCGGCGCCGACAAAGCGTTTGAGGCGGGAGTAATTATCTGCGGAGGGCACACCATTTACGACAGCATTCCGAAATACGGTTTAGCGGTAACGGGTTTTGTGCATCCCAACAAAATACTGCGAAATTCAGCGTGCAAAACAGGTGATGTACTGATTTTAACCAAGCCCATCGGATCCGGTATTTTAACGACGGCAGCGAAAGCTGATATGCTCGGCGCGGACGAGCTTAAAGGCGTGTATGACGTTATGGCCTTCTTAAATGCCGCCGCCTGCACTGTGATGACCAAATACGAGGTTCACGCCTGTACGGATATCACCGGCTTCGGGCTGTTGGGGCACTTGTATGAAATGGGAAAGGGAAGCGGCTTCAGTATTGAGCTTACTTGTAAATCGCTGCCGATTTTTGACGCTGCCGTTGAATATGCCGAAATGGGCTTTGTTCCCGCCGGAGCGTATTCAAACAGGAGCTTTGTCGGCGATAATGCTGCGCTGGACGGAGTGCCGCGCACCTATCAGGATATCTTGTTTGACCCGCAGACGTCAGGCGGGCTTGTTATTGCAGTAGCGCAAAAAGACGCGCAGCAGTTATACACAGAACTCTGCACCGTCCTTGAAAATACCGTCTGCGGGAAACCGGCAATTATCGGCACGGTTATAGAACGCACCGATAAGGTTGTCCGAGTAAACTAGACCTGTTCGATCGGGATATTAACCGGCCGCACGAATAAAATATATTTCAATTGACATATAACCATAGAGACCCTATAATATTACCATAAGTTACCCATAAAATGCTTATAACATATCGGTTTGATCAGCAAACCCGATGCGATGGGGTATGTTGTTCTTATAAGGAGGAACTAATGGTTAAAACATTGCCGCTTTTTATCGATGGAAAGCAGGTTGTTTCAAAAACACAGAAATTTTCAGATGCGTATGATCCGAGTACCGGAGAGGTAATTGCAAAAGTCCCTTGCTGCACAGCGGAAGAAGTAAATACTGCGGTGTCCGCCGCAAAAAAAGCTTTTCCGGCATGGTCTGCAACTCCGGTGCAGAAACGGACGCAGATATTGTATAAGGTCAGAGATTTACTGATTGAGCACATGGATGAACTTACTCATTTGGTAGCGCTGGAAAACGGAAAAGCATGGGCAGAAGCGCAAGGCGATGTATTGAAAGCAAAAGAAGGTACCGAACAAGCGATTTCCGCCCCTTCGCTCATTATGGGCGAAAGTTTGATGGATGCTTCGCTTGGTTACGATACGGTACTTTACCGGGAGCCGATCGGCGTATGCGCCGGTATTGTCCCTTTCAATTTTCCTGCGATGATACCGATGGGATGGATGACTCCTATTTGTGTCGCCTGCGGGAATACCATTGTACTAAAGGCAGCGACTTTTACACCGCAGTCAGCGTTGCGTATCGCTGAACTTTACAAAGAAGCGGGGTTACCCGACGGAGTTATTAACATTGTAACATGTTCCCGTACCGAAGCGGAAATTTTATTAACCCATAAGGATATTAAAGCGATAACCTTTGTCGGTTCAACTTCGGTCGGTAAACATATCTATTCAACCGCTGCTGCTACCGGTAAACGGGTTCAGGCACTCTGCGAAGCAAAAAATCATGCATTAGTATTGGATGATGCGCCGATTGAACGAACTGCAGCGGGTATTATTAATGCGGCATACGGGTGCGCCGGT
>CAJPTT010000277.1 GCA_905373565.1 uncultured Treponema sp.
GAAATGTAATAGTCGGGCTGTTTTTTGTAATGTGCATAATCTTCAAAGATTCTGCACACTCCCGAAGCATAATTACGGTAAATTTACTAATTGTAGGATTTTGGTCGCTCAATAGAATCGCGGCATTTCCGTTTTTGTTTTTCCCGCCATATTTTACTCTTAATCTCTTTCCTTCCAACTCTTTTGAGAATATACGGGCATCTGCGTTGTCACTACGCCGAAATAAATGCTCAACGTATAACAATACGTCTCCGCTTTATTTCGGCTAAGTTCCTAGCATCTGCTCCGCCTATTCTCAAAAGGCTAGACCCTCCATTCATTCGCTTTGGAGTATAAACCTTGCAATCGGCTGTATTTTCCGCCCTTCTGCATCAGCTCCGCATCGCTGCCGCGTTCGGCGATATTTCCGTCTTCGACAACTAAAATCTCATCGACATTTTTAATCGAGCTTAACCGATGCGCAATCATAATAACCGTTTTGTTTTTCATCAAATTGGAAAACGCCTGCTGAATTTCATATTCGTTTTCAGGGTCGGCAGCGGCGGAGGCTTCATCAAGAATGATAATATCCGCATTCTTCAAAATCGCGCGGGCAATCGCAACACGCTGAATTTCTCCGCCGGATAAGTGTACACCCTTTGAACCGATAATCGTTTTTTCACGTTCGGGGAATTTTGCTAAAATATCTTCGCAGCGGGCAAGCCGAAGCGCATTCATCACTTCTTCATCACTTGCATTTTTATTCCCCATTTTGACATTTTCAAAAATACTTGTTTTAAAGAGCTTCGAGGTTTGAAACACAAAGGCGATACTGCGCATCAGCGCATTCCGTGAATATGACGAAATATTTTTTCCGCCGATCAGAATTTCACCTGAATTTATTTTATAAAAACCAGAGATCAATTTTGCTATTGTACTTTTTCCTCCGCCTGATGATCCGACCAGTGCGTATGTTTTATTCGGTTCCAAGGTAAAACTGACATCATTTAAAATCTTTTCTTCCGTGTAGCCGAATGATACGTTTTTAAATTCGATACCGAAATTCTCAAAAGTTTCTTCCGTACCGTGTTCAAGGTTATCCTTTTCCATGTCTGCAAAAAGATTTTCGAGTTTATCTACAACGCTTTTTGCCTGAAAGTTATACATACCGACATACATCACGCGCATAAATGCCGAAAAAAGCACACCGGCAATACAGACAAAAAAGACGATCTTTGCAATGATGAGGTTAGCATCCGCCCCCTTGTTCATAAAATAAATAGCAGCAGGAATGGTGAACACCGCAAAGAGGTTAAACAGCACTTGAAACATCACGTATGGCGTACGGCAGCTGAGCGTGTACTTGTATGCTAAATCGGAATAGCCGGTAATCGCTTCGTAAAACGCTTTAAAAGATTCAACCGTGCTTCTAAAGATTTTGACAATCTGCATACCGCGGACATATTCAACTGCTTCGGCATTCATCCGTTCCAACGCCGCTTGATACTTCCGCATAAAATCTTTATTGCCCATCATAAACATCATCTGCGCACCGCCGATAAGAGCAACGGCAAGCAACAAAAGACCGAGTTTTACATCAACTGCAAATACAATGATAAACATAAAAATCGGCGTAAACAATGCGGAAATATTATCGGGAATTAAATGTGCAACCAGCATGTGCGTCTCCTGAGCATTGTCGTCGATCAGCTTCCGGATTTTTCCCGACGGGTTCATATCAAAAAAGGCAAACGATGCATTCATCAAATGGTTGATTGCCGTTTTGCGCAAATTCGATTCAAGCCGGAACCCTAGTATGTGCGACGCCCACAAAGCGCCGAAGTATACAACCGAATAACCTGCCAACAGCGAAACAATCACCGTTGCGTACATCGATCCGTCCGTAACGTTTTTGGTAACCAAAAGCGCGTACAAAAACTTCCATAAAAACCAAAATGCCCCCATCTGAGAAGCAACTCCCAGCGTAGCGCACACCACCGAAATATACGCACAGTGTATTTTCTCCGGCGTATATTTTAATAACCTTTTATATGTGTCCATATCAGACAACCTCCTTATCTTTTGCAAATATACTTTTTCGATCTTGTATGAACTGCACAACTCGCTGATATTCATCGTTTTGTATGGCATCTTTTTTAATAAATGCATAGTTAAAATGAGCATATTCAAATACATAAAAAATATCTGTTTCAAAAATACCGATAAAATCTTTATACTCTAATCGGGTTGTCATGCCCAATGCGCTGCATTCAAGATAATCCTCGTCAATAATCATTTTATCGGTGTAGGTACTAAGCTGATGCTGTGCAAAATTGTCTTTATAATATTTTGTAAGAGCTTTTTTTAAATTTTTTACGGTACGTTTCTTGATACATATGATATTGAAAAGCAATAATATACAAAATATTGCAGATGCGGAAACGACAAAATGTAGAGAAGAAAACATCTCACTGATATTACAAAAGTACAGTATAAAAATCACACCAATCGTTATACCGGTGCCGCTTATTTCCGTTATTGCTAATCGTTTTGCATGACGTTTTAATTCCCCTGTCCGTGCATTTATAGTAAGTGATTGTTCAACCTTATCGTCAAGTGTAAATGTTTGTGTTATTTCCGAAATATTCATAAGTAAACCCTCTGCTATGTCAATTTATAATTGAGTACGTTGCACATACCCCACTCTAATTACCCACTACAAATTATCCATTAACCGTTAGCCCTTTACTTGTTCCATCCAATATTGTTTCCAGCCGGCACAATGGTATACGTTAAAGTCGAGCACATATTCCACTGCTTCCGATTTTTTTAAGTTATGATAAAAAATCTCTTTTAAATTTTCAAAGTGAGACGTTACCATGACATGAATAAAAAAACGTATGCGGCGCGACATTTTAATGCCGTCGAGTTTCAATAATCGAAGTGTTTCTCTTTCAGTTACATCAATCGCCTTATCGAAAATATGCTCGTAGGAGCTTCCCTTCGAACAGCAGACAATCAATTTCATTGCATCCCAATTATCATAAAAAAAATCCACCATTCTTAAAAACCGGCGTTGTGATAATTCGATAATTGCGGAAAGGTCGCTTGTTTTCATACCGAAGTTCTGCAATTCAAGAAGATCGCTGTGTGACATAGTGTTCAGGAATTCATCAAATACGCCGCTTACAAGAGCTTCGAATATGCCGTCCTTGTTATCAAAAAGGTTGTACAGCGCCCCTGTCGTAACCCCTGCCTTTTCAGCGATGGCGCGCACATTGGTATCTGCAAAGCCATTGATAAAAAACTCCTGTTTTGCAGTACGCAAAATCTTTGCCCGTGTGTTTAATTCATCCTTATCGGCTAATATTTTTTCCGCATAGTTGTCCATATTGTAATAACTCTTCTACCAATCAGTAACAATGTTACTAAAAAGAGCCGAAAATGTCAAGTATGGATAACTATCATAATGCAAAATACGGAAAAGCAATGTATCTATGAACGCTGCGTGATAGTTAGCTATCCGTACATAAAGTCTCGCAATTTCCTTAATTCGTCGACCCGGCGCAACAACGTAGTTATCGCACCGGACATAGTGTCTTTTCTTCCCTTAACCCGATGATTTTGTTGTCTACAAGGCAGGAAACATCGTTGACAATATTCATGTACATGACATTATCAAGCTTTATGTTTTCTACCGGGCATGAAAGTTGTAAATTGGTATTATGCAAAGCATTGTAG
>CAJPTT010000278.1 GCA_905373565.1 uncultured Treponema sp.
AGTATGGGATATTTACTTCAACCCGTACCCGAAGCGATGGAGTTAAAGTCCGCGTTGGAGAGTATCGGCTTTAGCGTAACGCTGGTAAAAAATGCAAACCTTGAAGATATGCAAAAAGCCCTCGCTGCATTTAAAGCAAAAACGCAACGTGAGGGCGGGTATGCGTTCTTCCATTACGGCGGACATGCCGTGCAGGTTAATGGGGTAAATTATCTTATCCCGCTTAAAGCGAACCTCGATGATGAACTTTCCGTCGGGTACCGGTGCGTCTATGTCGATGAGGTTATGAACAGTTTAAGAGGAGATGCAAACATCGTCATTTTGGATTCATGCCGGAACAATCCGTTTGCGCAAAGTACCCATCGCGGCGCGGGAACACGGGGGCTTGCCGCCGTCGGGATAAAACCGTCGAATTCCATAATTGTCTATTCTGCAGCAGCCGGACAAGAAGCCGCCGATGGTCTTTTTACGCCGGTACTGACAAAATTAATCACGCAGAAAAACAAAAAAATAGAGACCGTGCTAAAAGAGGTACGGAACGAAGTGTTCAAACAAACGGGCGGCAAACAAAAACCGGGCGAATACACTGAGCTTATGGGCGATGTGTATTTAGCAGGCTTTGACGCATCCGCGCCGGTTCAGCAGGCGGTCTACACGCCGCCGGTACGGCAGGAAAACCGGAACAATACCGGCGATCGGACGTACCGCGTAAACGGGGTAAGCTTTACGATGAAGCCGATTGCCGCCGTGCAAGGCGCCGTCCTGGGCGATAATAGTCTACGTAATAACCAAGAACACTCGGTAAGCCTATCGGCGTACTACATAGGGCAAACGGAAGTAACGCAGGAGCTGTGGCGGGCGGTGATGGGAAGCAATCCGAGTGAATTTACCGCTTCGGTAAAAAATCCGGTAGAGCAGGTGAGCTGGTACGACTGCATCGAATTTTGTAATGAGCTGACAGCTGAGATTATGGGCGAAGAGCACTGCGTATACACGATACGGGGATCTTCGGTAACAGCCGACTTTAGCCAAAAAGGCTTTAGGCTGCCGACGGAAGCTGAATGGGAATATGCGGCAATGGGCGGCAGGTCCCATAAGTATGCAGGAACCAATAACGATGCTTCGTTAAAAGACTATGCATGGTATGATTCAAACAGCGGCGGTAAGACACATGAGGTGGGAACAAAGCAAGCGAATAAGTACGGGATATACGATATGAGCGGGAACGTATGGGAATGGTGCTGGGACTGGTATAGCAGTAGTACGCCATCCGGTGGACAGAGCGATCCGACCGGTGCTGCTTCCGGTGCTCTACGCGTCGTACGTGGCGGTAGTTGGCGCAATTACGCGTTGCTCTGCGTCGTCGGTGGACGGAACTACAATAACCCTGTCATCAGCTTCGTCTATCTTGGCTTACGGCTGGCCGTGCGCCCCTAGAGTTCACATAGCATTTTTTCATATCTCAAGGCGGTCGAAGCGGGCGTTGCGTAAGCCGCCCGCGAGATGAGCCTTGAGTTGAAAAAATGCGCAGTTTAACAATGAACAGGGAGCTTCATTGTTTAATGATGCCGTCCGTGGCGGTACGCGGCGAAACCGAACACGCAAAATGTGTAGTTAGCAAAAACAAAAATGGCAAAAGCCGGTAACGAAGAAAGAATGTGTGATTTGGGGCAATGAATACTCGGTAATTCAAATTACCAATTAATTATAGAAAGGAGCTATTAAATGAAGCATCTTAAAAAACGGTTGTTTTGCTGTGTGCTGGCCTTGCTTGCCGCTGTAGCATTTAGTCAAGAAGCAAAAAATGCGCTGCTGATTGCAAACGGTGATTATGCAAAAGGAATCGAGCCTTTAACTAATCCTCAGCCCGAAGCGCAAGCACTAAAAAAGGCGTTGGTGAGTATCGGCTTTGATGTAACGCTTGTAGAAAATGCTGATCTGAAAACGATGCGTAAAGAATTGAAAGCGTTCAAGAAAAAGAATGAGGAAGCAAGAGGGATCGCTTTTTTTCATTACGGCGGCCATGCAATACAGGCAAGCGGAATTAATTACCTTATACCGATCGAAGCCGAGATTGAGGACGATGATGATGAATCCGATGCACAATATAAATTCTTAAATGTAGATCAAATCATGGATAGTATGACCGGAAAGACCAATATCGTAATCCTTGATTCATGCAGAAATAATCCTTTCAAGCAAGGTAAAACGCGAGGAAGTTCAGGGACACGCGGTCTTGTAGGGGTATCAACTGCAAACCACATAAATGACAAAGATGTATCGGTAACTGTTTATTCTGCTGCACCGGGGCATGTTGCTCAAGATGGGTTATTTACTCCTATTTTAACTCAAAAGATAACGGAAAAAGATAAAAATTTGAATAAGATACTGACTGAGATTGGTGATGAAATGAGTGCGAAAACAAAGGGTGGCCAAAGACCCGGTGTCTACAGCAATCAAGGAGGTGTTCCTGAAATTTATTTAGCAGGAAGGAGCAGCTCAGTAACCGCGGGTAAGGGATTCATTCAAATTAAAAGCGGCGTTGCCGGCGTCGTTCTTATTGATGGTGAAAATAAGGGAGAAATTAAGAAAGACGGTATCGTAAAGATTGAATTGCAAAACGGTACTTATTCAATAGAGATACGTTCCGAGTTCGCTTCGGTAAAAAGAAAAGCAACCGTTGATGCCGGAGAAACAACCAGTGTACAAATTGAAACCGGTAATATTCTAATTACCAGTGAGATTACCGGCGAACTTTATGTAAATGATAAAAAATGCGGTGAAATAAAAGAAAAATCCCCACTGAGTATTTCCAATCTCCCGACCGGCACTAAATATAATATTGAGGTACGTACTACATCGGAAGTGTTTAAGCAAGAAATTCCATTGATGATGGGACAAGACAATGCTTCGGTATTTATCGAGAAGCACAAAAAAGAAAAACCGATGACTATGCAGAGCAAAGAATCCAAACGGTCGGCACAGCATATATCTGCAAAGACGACTCCTCCGAAATATTCATTTGGCGTCTATGGCGGGTACAGCCTTTCGCATTTCGCAGCGGCTCCTTTCTCATTTACCGGTCATGGGATGAGTTTCGGTATTCTTCCGCTGCAGAAGACGTTCGGTATATTTGATTTAAAAACAGCGATCGGGTATGCCTTTGCATATAAATCAATCAAGAATGATACATTGATATACCATGAACTTGATGTGATAAGTGTAAAAGCTGGATTAAAATTTGCAGGTGTTTCTTTCCATATCGGCTTAGGAGTGCCGGTAATATGGGAAGTAGTAAAACACAAGTCAGCAGGCTCGGGAACTCTGACAAGATTCGCGATCAGTACTCCCATCGATATACAATATGCATTTAACAATTATATTGCGTTGTATGCCGAGTATGCGCCTGCTTTTCCGGTAGGTAATCGAGGCATACCGCTTGTTAAACATTCGTTTAATATCGGCGTTGCCGCAAATATTTTTCATCTATATTAAATTAAGGAGGAATATATGAAAAAAAATCTTATTTTTTTATCCGGTATGCTGCTGTTGATAGCTTCCTGTTCGTATGATGCGACTCGATCATATCAATACGGCAGCTATCGTTTTAAACAAATCGGCGGCCGTTCCGTCAGCTTTTGCGGATTTGCAAGTAACGAGGCGGCACAAGCTGCACAAGCGGTTTCGAGAAGGTTTAGTAT
>CAJPTT010000279.1 GCA_905373565.1 uncultured Treponema sp.
AAATGAGGGTGTCGCAGGGAATGTACCGTTCCGTACCGGCGACCGGCTGCATCCGTCCGTCAACCTGCGTAACGGTTACGCCCTCCAAGCGTCCTGCCCCGTGTAAGGCGCTCACCGTCGTAGAAAGGTGGAGCGGAATACCGTAGTCTTCAAGGCATTGCACGATATTGCGGGTAAGCCCCGACGGTTCGTTTTTTACCTCGTAGACGCCCTCTACGCTGCCGCCGACGCTTGCGGTTTCGAGGGTGAGCCGCCGCGCCATAATGAGCCCGATGTCTCCGCTGCCCAAAATGACAAACCGCTTGCCGGGAAGGTATCCCTTTAGGTTGATAAAGGCTTGCGCCTGCCCTGCGGTGAATACCCCCGAAGGCCGGTCGCCGTGGATAAACACCTGCCGGTCGGTACGTTCCCTGCAGCCTGTCGCGGAAATGAGCGCCGTGCAGGAAAGGGTAAAAATGCCGTTCTGCGGATTGGTAAAGGTCAGCTCAAAGCCGCCGCCGTTCTGCTGCACGATACGGATAACAAAGGTGGATACGAATATGTCGATGTTGGAGTGTTGGATGAGCATATCGCGATACCGCCACGCATATTCGGGACCGGTCAGCCGCTCTTTAAACCGAATGAGTCCGAAGCCGTCGTGAATACACTGCTTTAAAATCCCCCCGATATGCTCCTCCCGTTCTATCAGCGCGATAGTGCACTGCGGGGCTTTTTCGGCGGCGGCAAGGGCGGCAGCCATACCGGCAGGCCCTGCACCGATTACGATAATATCGTAAAAATGTTTCATAATGCTGCCTTCCCTTCGTCTGCCGGCAGCGGGCTGTTCAGTATGTACGATGAGCCGCCTTTTTTAGTAATGCGCTCAAGCGGGATACCGGCTTCCCTGCTGATGATTTCCATTACCCGCGGCGTACAAAAACCGCCGTGGCAGCGCCCCATACCGGCACGGCACCTGCGTTTTACCGCATCAAGGCTGATATTCTGCATACCGAGCGCACGGCAGCTGCGTACTGCATCCCGTATCTCCCCTTCGGAAATTTGCTCGCAGCGGCAGACGATTTTACCGTAGAGCGGATCCTGTTTGATAAGCGTATGCCGCTCGGCATCGTGCATAGAGGCTGTCTCGCGCGGCGCCGCCCTGCGCGGTATAAAGTCGGGCTTTTCTTTGAGGATAGCAGGAAAGTGCCGGAGCGCAAGCGCTGCAATATCTTCCGCAATTGCCGGAGCGGAAGCAAAACCCGGCGATTGAATGCCCGCCGCGTGGATCAAGTTGGGTACCTTTTCGGACATTTCAACGATAAAGTCTTCCTCCCACGTCGCGGCGCGGATGCCGCTATAATACGTGATGACATCACCCCGCGAAAGCGTTTTATTCATAGCCATTTGCTCAAGCAAAGCGTGTTCGTCCTCCGAATCGGTACCGTAGTCTTCACGGTCATATACCTCATGTGCGGTCGGCCCGACAAGGATATTTCCTTCTATACAAGGGATAATTCCGCCGCCTTTTGAATGCTGTTTTGAAGAGTTAAAGAGATTGGGTTTCCCGATAATGGTATGCTGCATTCCCTTTTTCTTTTTATCGAGGATGATATCCATACCCTTTCGCGGATGGATGGAAAAAAAACGGTCTCCGGCAAATTCCGCAATTTTATCAGACCATACGCCCGCTGCGTTGATGACGAGACGGGCGTTCAGCGTACCGCGGTTTGTGTACACTGCCGAAATCAATTCGTTCGTTTTGTCAAAACCGGTTACGGCGGTTTCAAAGAAAAAAGAGACACCGTTTGCCGCAGCGTTTTCTGCAAAGGCAATCGTTACTTTAAAAGGAGAGGCAATACCGGAGTACGGCATCCAAAAACCGCCGTAGTATTCCGTACTCAGGTTCGGTTCCATGGTTTGTATCGTTTGTTTATTCATATAACCGACGCGACCTTCAACGCCGTTTTTTGCTGCTCGTCGGTGCATAAAGGGCACAAGCGGTTTCAGAAACGGAGAGTTAAACAGCATAAAGCTGCCCGGCCATTCGGTTTGAAAGCCGAGTTCTTTGTCGAGCTTGCGGTACAGGCGGTTGCCGCGAGTGTTCAGTCTGCCTTTTATCTTTGAAGGACTGTCTGCAAAGCCGGGATGAATCATACCGTCGTTGCGGGAGGATGCCTGCATTGCGCAATCGCACTCTTTTTCGACGACGGCGATTGTTAAATCATAGCGGGACAGTTCCCGTGCAATTGCGCATCCGACAACACCGGCGCCGATAATCACGATATCGAATGTCTTACCCGCTAAAAGATTGTCGCGCACTTCCGGCATCCGCATCGGCGGCTCGGCCTTTCCTGCTACGGTTATATCGTTAACCAAACCCTTATATCCCGGGAGTTTTTTACATTTTCTTGCAAAAAAGGCGCCGACTGCATACCGTTCTTCAACCGTAGGTGCGTCTCCGGCCAATATAACCGACCGGCCGTCCCATTCCGCCGAAAGTTTCAGCTGCGGATGCCGTTCCTTGATCTTCCGCTCAAGCTTTTGAAGATAGTTCTTCATAATGCTGCTCCCTCATAATCGGCGGACTTTCCCGTCCGTCAGCTTCTGCGTGAATTGACCTATTCGGTAACTTCGTTATCGAATAGGTCGACGAGTTCTAAATCGTGCAAATAGCACGATTTAGAACATCGCATTTTAAAGTTGCCTGTTCTGAAACTGAAGTTTCCGAACAGGTCTAATATATGCATTCGTCGAGATCATTTTTTCCAGTAAGGCGAACGCTTCATTCCGCTTATTCTCCGCGATATAGGCAATCAACCGTGATTTTAAGGTGGCTGCTGTCTGAATGTTTTCGGTATTTTCCGTAAAAAATTGCTCCAGTTTTTGATGGTATAATTCTCGTGCCGAGTTAAAGAGAAGGAGAAATATCGTATTGCCGCCCGCCTCGATAATTGCACGGTAAAACAAAAAGTCCAGTTCGGTCAGTCGCCGTATTTCAGCAGGTCGTAAATGGTTATCGATATTTTTATGTTCTTCTCTCTGTATCTTAGTTAATTTCTCAATGAGCGGCGAATTTGTTCGTTTCTGCGCCGTATCGGCAGCAAAATACTGCTGCAAGGATTTTATCAAAATCATCCGACGGACTTCTTCCAAATCGGCATCGATACGGGCGGCCGATTGCGGTGACGAAAAGCGGTAGAGGCTCGAAAGCAGGGGCAGTGCACCTTCCTCTGCAAAGTTATTGACAATCCAGCCATGCCGTGGCCGAATGGAAATAAGCCCTCTCGCTCCCAACTCTAGAAGTCCTTCATGAATCACCGGACGTGAGACCCCCATCTGCTGTGCCAGTTCCCGTTCGGGTGGTAACAGTTCGCCCGGTAGAATAAGCTTCATCAGCAGTAAGGTTTCCATTTGCTCTATAAAACGTTCTTTGTGACTTTGAGCCGATTTTCGTTGTTTCTCTTTCATATATTTATTCGTGCGGAGGGTTTAATACCCCGACGCTTGCGTCGTAACAAAGGGTATTAAAGCCGACTGCAACCACCTTATGAGAACAACATACCCCGACGCTTGCGTCGGGGTTGTTGATTTCATACATTTATATTGAGAATACTTCTTTGCATCTGTGGTAATACCACCAATCTTTTATTAACTATATAATAAAAAAAGCGATTTGTCAAATATTTGTTGAAATTTT
>CAJPTT010000280.1 GCA_905373565.1 uncultured Treponema sp.
ATCCCTTCCACCATAACATTACTTTACTATACTTTTCTTTCATGCTGAAGCCCTGTAGCAGAGCCGTTGCCCTGTTGACATTTTTATCGGGTTTATATATAGTCGTTTCTATTATTAGGGCGCTTAGCTCAGCTGGTACGAGCGTTTGGTTTACACCCAAAATGTCGGCGGTTCGATCCCGTCAGCGCCCATAGCTTATTCCTTGCTGTATATAGACTTATCAAACTGTGATTTTGCTTGATTTTTTAAAAGGTCAAGTAAAGGTCAAGTCGGGAGTTTATATATGGATTATCATGTAATAGCTAAAACCAAGAAGACTATCAGAATACTCATATTTGTGGACATTCCTCGCTAAACACACTATAAAATTGTTCCGCCGACTCCTTTAAATTTTTCAACAAAAGCGGCAATCTTTCGGAATACCCTTTGCTTTTTTGTTAAGTAATCAGGATTGAGCGGGCTGAGTTTGGGCAAAACGGCATTCAGATCGGTACCGATTTCGCTGGCATACTCGTGTTTTAATGAGGTTTGTATATATCGTTTTGCAGCTTCTTCATTAAGCTTTTCTTCGGCAATCAGCGCAGCTGCCTCCTCTTTCTGCTTTTTCTGAGCATACATAAAGAACGCTTGGATAACTTCTGCCTTATCTTTAATCGGCTCAAAATCCGTTTCGTTGATAAAATCAACAATCAAGCTTTCTTTTGCCCTATTTCCAATACTGGATCTGATTATCCTGCGCACATCATCTATCAATTTTGCTTTATCGTTTGTCTTCTTATTATGTTCAAAAATAAGAGCCAGAATATAGTCAAGGTCGATCTCTTGCGATTTCAGCAAATCAACTTCAAAAACCACATCATCCCAATCTATTTTTGTATGTTCCGGACTCTTACCGCCCCGCTCCCGTCTAAACCAGTCTCGTATATCGTTATATGTAGAGCAATAATCCTGCACAGCCCGTTCGGTCAGCACATCTATTTTCTGCATTTCTGCAAACGCTTCATCTGTTAAAAAGCAGCGGTCTTTAAACGCTTGGAGAGCAACGCGGTCTGTCGGATCGATAGACTGCAAGGCTTTCAGCTGTGTAAATTCATCATAATTGCGCAAGATGTTTTCGATGCGAAGGTACTCACCGAAAAGCTGGACAAAGGCTTTTTTAGCGGCTTCGGTTGTTATTGCGTCCGGCTTAGGAAATTGCGCTTTCAGTTCCCGAACGACCTCTGTGTAGCCCCTGTGTACTTCACCGGTTACACTATCGGTGAATCCTTCGATATATTCTTTGTAACTTTTTTCAAGCACCACGTTCTTGGTATTCTGACTACCGAAAAGCGTAATCGCATCTATTGTTGCTTGCTCCAAATCTCTAAACGTAACGATATTGCCGAATGTTTTTGTTGCATCATAGATACGGTTGGTACGTGAAAATGCCTGTATCAAACCATGATAGCGTAAGTTCTTATCAACAAAGAGCGTGTTCAGTGTTTGAGCATCAAAACCGGTAAGGAACATACCCACTACTATCAAAAGGTCAATCTCTTTCTCCTTCACTTTTTTTGCTAAATCGCGGTAGTAGTTTTGAAATTCCTTGCTGTCCACACCGAAATTGGTACCGAACATTGCGTTATAATCTTTAATGGCGTTTGCCAAAAACTCCTTAGCGCTCGTATCCATTGCGGACGGTTCAAAATTCTCTTCAATAATATCACCAACGGCATTCTGCTCTTCGTTCGGTGCAAAAGAATATATCGTCGCAATCTTCAATGGGTTTTCACTCTCTTTTTGCAGCGCGTTCAGCTGTTCATAATAGAGCTTTGCCGCTTCAACGCTGCTAACTGCAAACATGGCATTAAAGCCCGTCCTGCTTCCTTGTGTCCGGTGAGTCTTTATTCTAAAATTCCGTAAGATATATTGAGCAATTTCTTTTATGCGGTCGGGATGGAGCAAGAGTTTTTGTTCTTCTACAGCACTGATCTTGACTTCGTCCTGCTCTGTTTCCAAAGCCTTGAACATGGGGCGCACATCATTATAATCCACCTTAAACTTCAATACTTTTTCATCCCGAATTGCATCAGTGATAACATACGAATGCAGCTCAGTTCCAAATACACTTGCCGTAGTCTCCGCGCCCAATGCATTCTCCGGAAAAATGGGTGTCCCCGTGAATCCGAATTGATAATATTTCTTGAATTTCTTCCGCAAATTTTTTTGTGCTTCACCGAATTGAGAACGATGACATTCATCAAAGATAAAAACAACCTGTTTTTGATAGATAGGTAAATCGCCTTCTCCTTTCATAAGGTTGTTCAGTTTTTGAATAGTTGTTACAATAATTTTATTATCGTCTTTCTCAATATTCCGTTTTAACCCTGCAGTGCTTTCCGAACCGTTTACGCTATCCGGCGAAAAGCGCTGGTACTCTTTCATTGTCTGATAGTCCAAGTCTTTGCGGTCAACAACGAAAAACACCTTATCGATAAACTCAAGCTGTGTAGCAAGACGGGCTGTCTTAAAGCTTGTGAGAGTTTTGCCGGAACCGGTTGTGTGCCAAATATAGCCGCCGCCATCCGGTGAGCACCATTTCTTTGTTTGGAACGAGCTTTTTATTTTCCATAAGATACGTTCCGTTGCAGCAATTTGATAGGGGCGCATAATGAGCAATGTATTGCCGGTGTCAAACACGGAATAGGTGAGCAATACTTGCAGCAACGTATTTTTCTGAAAGAAGGTCGCCGTAAAATCTTTAAGGTCTTTAATCAGCGTATTGTCCGATTTTGCCCAATTCATCGTAAAATCAAAACTGTTTTTATCTCTCTTTACCGTATTGGCAAAATAGCGGGTATCTGTTCCGTTGGAAATAATAAACATTTGCAGGTATTTATATAAGGAACTTTCGCTATTAAAACTTTCCTTACTGTAACGGTGTACTTGATTAAACGCCTCGCGGATTGCAACTCCCCGTTTTTTCAGTTCTATCTGTACTAGCGGCAGCCCATTCACCAAAATAGTTACATCATACCGGTTTGCCTGTGTGCCCGTTTGTTCAAACTGGTTGATAACCTGCAACTTGTTGCGGGCGATATTCTGTTTGTCGACCAGATAAATGTTTTGGATACGCCCGTCATCAAACACAAAGTCATAGATATAATTATCGTGTATCTTCCGTGTTTTATCTATGATCGTATCACTCGATTTATCCAAATATTCATCCAGAAACCGCTGCCATTCGGTATCGGTAAAAACGGTATTGTTGAACTCTTGTAACTGCTTCCTTGTATGAGCAAGAAGTGCATCGGAAGTAGTAATAGTGGGAAGATATTCGTAGCCTTGGTTACGTAAATCTTGGATCAGCTCCCGCTCCAAAGCAGACTCCGGCTGGTAGCCTACAGATGGTTCACTCACCATTGAATCTTTGGTGTATTTATCAAGAACAATAAAATTCGGCAATTCTGCTATGGGGGTATATTGTGTCATGGATGTTCTCCTGTTCTTTTGAAAATATACGGCACATCTACTGCGTCGCTGCTCTGACAGGATGTCAGTGGTTCCAAGCACCATCGAGTTTTTCTTACCGAAAAACTCGATGCTAAAAAATGTACACGGATGTACATTTTTTAGCGACAGCATCCGTGCCGCTACTGCATGGTAACGTATCAAATAAACG
>CAJPTT010000281.1 GCA_905373565.1 uncultured Treponema sp.
GCTGTGAGCTGTGAGCTGTGAGGATTATGCCACTGGTCGCCTGCATGTCAAGTACCCTGCACGGATTTGTCGTTGCGGAGCTTTGTGCGTTGGGAAGAGGCGGATAGTGCTGCGGGAATACGGAGCTACAGTCGGACAAAGGAAATATATTAATTTGTCCGCTTTGCGGACTGCGAAACAGTTTTTAGAGGTTTATCTTAGATTTAACTTTATTTCTTTTAAATAGTTATAATGCGGAATCCCTGAGTATCGGCTCGTTTAAATTCCGCCCATTGCAATGTCCGTTCGTTTTATACTCATGCTAATCCGATGAATACAATCCGCAATAATCAAGTACCAACGTACAAAAAAAAGCGTCCGCCCAAGAGAACCACTCGCGCGTATAGACGTGCGGATCATCGACATTAAAGCTTTCGTGCATACAGCCTGTCCCGCCGTCCGTGCGGAGCAAAAGTTCTAAAATGCGCTTTTTTTCGGCTTTTTCGGAGCACGTTAAGCCTTGCATGATAAGCGCAATAGGCCAAATATGATTTACCGGAGTATGAGGACTGCCGATGCCGGAAGCAGCCTGTCCTTTATAAAAATACGGATTTGCATCGCTTAAAATCAACCGGCGCGTATTTTGATACACTTCATTTTCTGCCGGTACATACCCTAAAAACGGAATTGACAGTAAGCTGGGTACATTTGCATCGTCCATGATATTATATTGGCCGAATCCGTCAATTTCATAGGCATAAACCGTTCCGAATTTTTCGTGGTGAACAACTGCATTTTTTTCCAAAGAAAGACGTATTTGCTTTTGCAATACCGACGCTTTGTGCGCCAGCTCGGCATCATGGAAAACGGCTTCCGCAATTTCTGCCGCATAACCGAGTACGACACAGGCAAACATATTTGCAGGAATCAAATAACCGTACATACACGCATCGTCGCTGGGGCGAAATCCCGACCATAGAAGCCCGATATCTGGTTTCGTTAAAGCACCCTTACCGCCTCGCGACAAGGTATCCGTAAAATAGCAATTTTCCCGCTCAAAGGTATACTCCGATAAATGCTCATGGTTTTGTTCTATTTCCCATACTTTACAAATTGTTTGTAAGGCTTTATGAAAGTCGGCGGAAAAATGCTCCGTTCGGCCTGTCGTTTTCCATAACTTATATGCGGTACGTATGGGATAGCATAAAGAATCTATTTCATATTTGCGTTCCCACACCCATGCGGACAGTTTTGTTTTATCGTTTGCCCAACGCTGTCCATTTGCGCTTTCGTTAAAAGCGTTTGCATACGGATCTATTAAAATATATTGAACCTGTTTTTTTACGAGCTTTACGATTATTTCGGCAATATCCTCGTTTTCGCCGGCAACCGAAAAATACGGTTCAAGCTGACACGAAGAATCCCGCAGCCACATAGCGGGAATATCGCCGGTAATAACAAAAATGCCGCCGTCCGAGGTATGCCGTATCGTTTTATCCAACGTGTACATAAAACGATTGCGAAAAAAGCGCGCAATTTCCGGGCAATCTTTAAAAAAAGTTTCTATCTTTTGAAACAATGCTTCCATAGGTTATTCTATTATAAAGCTTATAATCCCCATCCCGCAGGCTTTCATACGCATACATTGTTTTTCGGGACTATCGGCTTCGGCTTTTGTTAAAATATACCGGTATTCGTTAATGCCCGATAAATCCAACCTAAAATTCGTTTCCCATATGTTATTCATTATCCATGAGTATATATCGCGCCGATTGTTTTTAGGATCATTGTCACATAATGTAATGGGATGATATTTTAATTCTCCCATATATATGAGCGCGGTATCGAGTTGTTGAATAAAAATATCGCTTTTATCTCCGGCATAGATAAGTCCGTTGTCTACAAGATAATATTCCATACAGGTGCCGGGTATTTGGTCAATTCCCGGTTTAAAAACCGCGTTGCCTTTATCAAAATACACCGCGGAATGACCGGTATTGAGCGTCAACGGCAAAAATACATTTTCCACCGCAAAAGATAATTTTTTTGCGATTTTATAGGCAAACTCGATTCTGGGAATATGATTGTATAAACATATAACGACGGAACCGAATAGGGTTCCTTCCATCATATAGACCAACTCCACTGTTTTAAACACATCTCCCGTTTCCGCAATGCGGACATCAGTCAGTACCGCTTGATATTTTTTTGCATGAGCGGCGCGTATGTTTCTGCCCAACAGCCTACGCTCTTCATATACATTTGTCCGGATTTCGGTATTTTCATAGATGGGGGTAAAAAAGCGTGCATCGCCTTCGGCAAGCATTTCCCTTTTATCTTTTTTATCGTAAAACGATGTTACCCCTTTTCCGATTTCGTATTCTATACGGAAATAATCGCTTTCGATGTAAAAAGGCAACGTATAGCTTAACGGATCATAATCGTTTACAATGTCTTTTACACGTTCAGCTCCTATATAGGCGATTCCGCTATTGACCTTCTGCTCTTTTGCAGGAAGTTGTTTATACCGATATGTTTTTTCTTCGCCGCTTTTAAAATCGGCGACAAAGGTTATTAAAGCGCCTCTCGGATGAGCGGACACCTGAGCTTCAACTGCTTTACCGGTACTTTCATCGATAACCTCAATATTTTGTATACCGTATGCGGCAATATAAAACTTAACCGGTAACGTTACGGGAAAAGGCGATACATTAACGGCTTTCATTCGTCCCGCACGGTTATAGTAACGTAAGATATCTCCTTTAGCATGCAAAATCCGTATTAAATTCTTTTCGGCGGCTTCATACGCTTTGGAAGCGTATGCTACATTGCGTATATCCAAATTTCGCACCGCCGTATCATACGGATCGGTTACTGCCGCAGAGTGTCCATAGGTATGTTCGGCAAACAACAGCATGTTATCTTCCGCTTCGCGCATATATGTGTCGCCGCAAACGGTATTTTCGGGATCCAGTTTTGTGCATAAGGCGTAGACACGCTGAGCTTCTTTATAGTGTTTGAGGGCATCCGGTATACTTCCTACGCCGTGTGCCCACCAATCCGTTAAATCGCCCTTATAAACAGGGGCATCGCTTACTTTGTCTTTTATTTTTTCATATAACTGTTGAAGCGTTACCATTTCAAAGCGCACTTCGTTTCCATACCGTTTATTAAATGCGTCTATTACAACAGCGATATCGCTGTTCGGCGGCGCGTTGTCGCTAAAAACACCGGAAACGGAAACCGGTATAAAATCATAGCGATACCCGTTATCTAAACATGTTTTTATATATGCGTCCGTCTTTGTTTTTATATTTTCAATCGCGTTTTCAATATCGTTCCCATCACTGCTGTCGGACGGCATACAATCCGCCGCCTTATTGTACGCCAAACCAAGTACATTTCCCAAATTATAATGCTCTCCGTTCCATACCAGCAAGCGCATGCCCGAATTGTTTTCCCAAAAAAACGGACACTGATTTTTATACAGCGGATACATACCGTGATGGCAATGGATGTTCATATAGAAAAACTCAATACCGTTTTTCAAAAACATATTTAACATGCCCAAAGGAACTCCGTTTACATCGGCTGTCATCGCAGTATTCACGGAAATTCCTTGGCGGGCAAAAACGTCCTTGAGCTGTGCAGTTCGCTTATCCAAGACATCCATATCGACG